>NZ_LARL01000053.1:0-24273 GCF_000980295.1 Odoribacter sp. N54.MGS-14
GGATTATAAATAGGTTTTGTACCTTGAAAATTTGCTTTTTCATAATTACTCAATACCTCTTTGACAGAGCCATCTTCATTATAAGCCCGCCAATAAGGATTCAAACGGGCATATTCTGAGAATGTTCCGTAGGGTGATTCTTTCGATTTATTAAAAGTCACTGAAAGTTGTTCTGTAAAAAGGAGTGATTTGTATCGATATGATAAATTAAAACCGGCAGAAATTACTTCACGACTAGAACCTTTCATGACACCAGCCACATTATTATATTGAAAATCGATCCCATAACGAACCACATCATCTCCTCCTTCGAACATCAAAGAATGTTTATGCCCTACACCTACTCGCAACGGCTTATCCAACCAATAAGTATTCACACCCCTCAATACTTCCTTATATAATGCCTCATACTTTTCATCATACATTTGCTGTGTATAGGGATGTCCAAATTGATCCGTATAGATGCCTGCTCGTTTTTCTATTTCCAACTTCTCCGCAGCATCCGCCAAATTATAGCTGGAAAGATCAGGCATCTGAAGATTCAGGTTTCCGGTATAAGAAACCCTCATTTTCCCTTTTTCCGGTGCTAAAGTTTCAATCACAACCACCCCATTCGCACCTTTGGAACCATACAATGCCTTGGCCGTAGCATCTTTTAACAAAGTGATAGAAGCCACCCGGTTCATATCCATATCCATTACTTTTTCAATGCTTTGTTCAAAACCATCTACAATAAACAATGGCTGGTTCGGGTTAGTTTGATACTTGTCTTTCATATCCGTAAAACTGGACGCCCCTCGCATTTGAATCTCCGGCATTCGGTTAGGATCGGAACCGAAATCATTACTCTCGATGACTTGGAAAGAAGGATCTATATTCTTCAACGATTGCAGGATGTTCTGATTGCCTACCCGCTGCAATTCTTCTTTCTTTATCGTAGTTACAGCACCGGTGTAGCTGTCCGCTTTACGGGTAAACATACCGGTCACTACCACCTCTTCCATCTCCGAAGTCTGAGGCTCCAAATAAATCGTAACGGAATTATCCGCTCTTAAAGTGACGAATTGGGAGGCATAACCGATAAAGGTGATTTCCAATTCCTTGTTATCTTCCAATACAGTCAGCTTGAAAGACCCGTCGATATCGGCAGCCGTACCGATGGTAGTTCCTTTGATTTTGACGGTTGCTCCAGGCAACGGTTCTTTCGTGTTTTTATCCAACACTTTACCGGTAATCACCCGACTTTTCTGTTGAGGCGCACTCTGTTCCCCTTTGCGAATCACCACATGGTTATTCACAATGCTGTAGTTTATTCCTTTACCTTTCAGGCAATAGTCCAAAATATTGCCGATCTCTTCATTCATAAAATCCACATCCAATGTGCCTAACTGCTCCACATCCCGCGTGTTGTACACAAAGGCCAAATCCGTCCGTTTTTCGATCTCTACAAACAGCTGTTTCACGCTGATATTGTCCATCTTTATACTTAAACGAGTCCGCTGAGAAAATCCGTTTGCCTGTATCTGCAAACAGAAAAATGTTAAAATTAGAGAAAGTTTAGTCATAAGGCATAATTTTCTCACTTTTTCTCTTGAGTAACAAATACCCTTAAGCTTTTTTTTCATACATTTGAAATTTAGTTAATAATTGGTTTTTCAATTATGCTTAAAAGAAGGAACCGCACACGGCCAAATGGACGGTTCCTCTTTTTTATTTAGCCACCACAGTCACATTCTTTCCCTGGATTGCAAAATCCAGTCGCCCCGTTCTTTTCAGTATATCAAAAATATCTTCCACCCGATCAAATTTCCGGAGTTTCGCTGTCAAGGTCATCTGCCTCAACTCCTCCGACTGACAATCATAGGTAAAATCATACCAACGAGACAATTCCTTCATTATATCCTCCAAAGTTTTCTCCCGATAAATAAAATAACCATCCTTCCAGGCAGTATAAAGATCCGTATCCACCTCCCGGACCCGAATCCCGTCCGCCTCTATGACAGCCTGTTGTCCCGGCGTCAGATCACATTCCCGTCCTGCATCATGAATCCGGACAGCACCTTTCACCAAAGTAGTTGCCACGACCTCATCCTGATAATTCCGGACATTGAACTCTGTCCCTAATACAGTGATCCGGGAATCCCCAACACAAACGACAAAAGGCTTGCCCGCCTGTTTGGATACCGAAAAATAAGCCTCCCCTTTCAAGTGTACTTCCCGCTCATGTTCCGGGAAATGTACAGGATAATGCAATTCAGACTCCGCATTCAACCATACTTTTGTTCCGTCTGCCAATACCACAGCATATTCTCCGCCCCGTGGAGTAATCAAACGGTTATATTCTCCGGCTGTTTCTTTTGCATGCTTTTCTCCGTATACCAGTGTATTCCCTTCTTTTTTCACTGTCGTATTTCCAGCCAACAAGGTCTCTTCCGCTTCATCTCCCAACACCACTTTTTCATCGGAACCCAACACCAGAATGGCTTTTTTCCCTCCGGGCTCGATATTTCCTTCCACAACATACGCCTGATCTTTGTCCTGATCACGACGCATAAAAACATAACCGACAGCAATCATCAATACCACCAAAGCAGCATATCCGGCTATCCGGGTCCATAAAAACAAATGTTTGACCGACATTCGGTGAAACAGACGATGTTCTACTTTCTTCCAAGCCTCCTCGGTCTGGTAACGCTGTACACATCCGGCTTGTATCCAATCTTGTCTGTATGCATGAAATAGAAGAAAATGCTGCTCTGATTCTTCCAGCCATTTTTGCAGGACCAACAACTCCTCTTCAGAAGCTGTACCTTCCAGAGAACTGATGATCAAGTGTTGTATATCGGTTTCGTTATCTTTAAAATTGTCCATAAATACTGAAATTTGTATCTAAGACAACTCTATTTTTAAAACTACTTACAGATTTTTGAAAAAATATGACTTTTTCAGTTAAAACAGTGACAACAGTCAGACTTACCCCCTTCATCTCACGGCAGAGTTAACCGACAAAGAAAATACAAGTGGAAATTTGCAGCAATAGAAAGCCGGACTCTCCGGATTATTTCCAGGAAGAATGATCTTTCTCAAATCAAGACTAGTCTGCAATTCAGTGATAACGTAAGTCGGAGGTGTTCGTGTTCGGGGACCATTGGAGCTTTGGCGAGTGTCATCTTGCTTTTTCTGAACGCCCGACCGGTGGTGTCTGAGCGAAGCGAGTTCCGCCGGTCAGTGAAAGAAAGAGCCAGACGACCGACAGAAGCGACCGGGTCGACAATTCCGATCACCGGAGACGAATTGGTAACGAAATAAACCTACGATAAGTTTACGAACTTTATCCCCTGGTCTAAACCCTTTCTCCTCTAAGAAGGAACAACCAAAATATTGCGCTACCTCTCAAATGGGCTAATTCTTCCCGCAGACGTTTCATAGCCCGGTAAAGCTGAGCTTCCACCGTACGTACAGAGATTCCTAATTCAACCGCGATTTCCTGGCTTTTTTTACCGGAAAACCGGCTGAGAAGAAATATTTGACGACATTGGAAAGGCAAACCATCGATTGCCCGATTTATTTCTTTAAACACGATTTCCTGATTTTCTTTATCTATAAAATACTTTATGTTGTTTTCATCTTTAGAACCCTGTTTTTGAATAAATTCCCAGAAAGCCAATTTTACTTTTTCATGTTTTAACGAATTGAGAGCAGCGTGATAGACAGAGCGATACAAATAAGCCTTCATCGATTCCCGGATATCGATCTCTTCCCTTTTTTCCCACAGCATACAAAATAAATTCTGTACAAGGTCCTCCGCCATATCCCGATCCCTGACAATAGATTCGGCATAAAGACACAAACGCACATACCACATCCGGAACAATTGTCCAAACGCTTTCTTATCTCCCCTGACAATTGCCTTTATCAAAACCTCTGTATGTTCATTTACCTCCATGGATTCCAGAAAAACGTTCGATTAATTTAGTCGAACCTTTATCTGGTGACAAAGAAAAAAATTTAATTCAAGTAATCCTACAATTTACGACGGATTATTTCGAAAAATTCTTCTAAGCGTCTCTTCAGACAATACTCCATATCGTTACAAGAATCCTCTGGACAAGTATTCAAAACGATTACATCTTGTATATATAGAAAGGCAATTATATATATTTACACTTATAGAGGTAGGTCTATTCCGTTACTAGTTCGTCTGCGGTAATCGGAATTGGCGACCCGATCACTTCTGTCGGTAGTCTGTCTTTTTCTTTCACTGACCGGTGGTGTCTGACGGAAACGTAACGTAAAGTTTTTTTGCGAAGTGAGGAGTTCCGCCGGCCAGTGAGTTCTTCTCTTGCTCGGAAAAACAAAATCTTTTGTTTTTCCGAGCAAGAGAAGAACCGATGAAATCAACGGAAGCCTTACCGGACTGTTCCAGGCGAACCGGTCTGACGATATAAAACCCGGAAGCGGAATAGAAAAAAATAAATCTACATTTAGGGTAAACATGTATATAAACACCAAAATCTATTCTTCAACAAACTATATCGAATCGTTTAAAATATAAAATAACAAGACATTTTTTCAATCATTCCGTAGAAACACCAGAAAGAAAGAGGTCAAAACTAAAGAGCTATGTTAGAAACATTGAATAACTGGATTATTTCTGCGAACGATTGGATTTGGACATACCTATTAATTATCCTTCTGATTCTGATCGGTTTATATTTTACGTTTAAAAGCCGTTTTGTACAATTCCGCTATTTCGGAGAAATGTTCAGGTTATTAGGCCAGGGAGTCAGTAACGGCAAAGGTAAAAATTCCGTTTCTTCGTTCCAGGCTTTCTGTATAGCGACCGCCTCCCGGGTAGGAACGGGTAATTTAGCCGGAGTAGCGACTGCCGTTGCTTTAGGAGGTTCCGGGGCTGTTTTCTGGATGTGGGTACTGGCCCTGATCGGTTCTGCCTCGGCTTTCGTCGAGTCGACTTTAGCTCAAATTTATAAAGAAAAAGGTGAACGCTCATTCATCGGAGGCCCCGCCTTCTATATCGGAAAAGGACTAAAAAAGAAAGGCCTGGCCCTGCTTTTCGCCTTCATTATTATCATCACTTTCGGCTTGGTCTTCAATTCCGTCCAAGCCAATACCATCGCAATCGCTTTTCACGAGATATACGGAACCGGCCAATTAGGTCCGGCCATCATCCTGACCTTTTTCACGCTAATCACTATTTTCGGAGGGATACACCGGATAGCACGGGTAGCGGGTATCATCGTTCCGTTTATGGCGATTGCCTATATTTTAGTGGCCTTATTCATTTTATTCAATCATATGACCGCTATCCCGGCCCTGATCGGCCATATTTTCTCTAATGCTTTCGGAATAGAGCAAGTTGTCGGTGGAGGACTCGGGGCAACGATCATGCAAGGAGTAAGGCGAGGCTTATTTTCCAACGAAGCGGGGATGGGTTCCGCTCCCAATGCTGCAGCCACAGCAACCGTTTCCCATCCGGTAAAACAGGGGCTGATACAAGCCCTGAGTGTATTCACCGACACCATTGTCATTTGTAGTTGCACCGCTTTTATCATCTTACTTTCGGACCTTCCTCTCGATGGAACCTTGAAAGGCATTCAACTGACCCAGGCCGCCGTCGGCCATGAAATCGGTCCCTTCGGAGCTCAGTTTATCGCTTTCTGTATTCTTTTATTCGCCTTCAGTTCGATTGTCGGCAATTATTCCTACTGTGAAACCAATTTGTTCTTTATATCACGGCATCCGGCCGGTCTGCAAATCTACCGGATAGCCGTCGGAGGAATGGTGTTTTTCGGTTCGGTAGCCGGTTTGGACATCGTCTGGAATCTGGCAGACCTATTTATGGCCCTCATGACCCTGATCAACCTGATCGCCCTCATCTTTCTTGGTCATTTAGCTTTAAAAGCCCTAAAAAACTACAACGATCAAAAACGCCGGGGTATCAAAAGCCCGGTATTCAAAGCCAGCGATATCCCGGAAATAGAAGACCAACTTTCTGAATGGAAGTAGTGCTGAGCGTGAATCTTATTTTATTGTTAAAATAGCGCATTCTTCTTATAACGATTCCGAATATCTGATTTCATTTTTTAATTTTGTGACAACATTTATAAAAGTCAAATTCTTAAAATAGAGCATCATGAAAAAAGTTATTAATTCACCGAAAGCACCGAAAGCGATCGGTCCTTACAGCCAAGCTATTGAAGTAAACGGAATGATCTATATCAGCGGTCAGCTGCCCGTAGACGTAAATACCGGTAAATTCGCCGAAGGCGGTATCCAGGAACAAACCGAACAATCTTTAAAAAACATCGGTTATATTCTCGAAGCTGCCGGTTGTACTTATGATAATGTAGTAAAAACTACCTGTTTGCTAAGCGACATCGCTAATTTCAAAGCCATGAACGAAGTCTACGCAAAATATTTCACCCAGGATTGCCCGGCTCGTGCTGCTTTTGCCGTAAAAGATCTGCCTATGGGAGCTTTGGTTGAAATCGAAGTCGTAGCTGCCAAATAAGTAGCATACGACATTCCGGTTGATCAGCGTTCTTTCTTCCTAATCAAGTTTGAAGGACCGCTGATCATTTTTATATCTTCGCCGTCATTCCCAGATAAACCCCGATAAAATAAGGAATCAGCCATACCCACCAAACAATGACACTGAAACGACTGAAATTGCGTTTCGCCCGGGCGGAACCTTTCCGAAATGTCCAGAAAGCCCACAACGCATGAATCGCCATTAGAAACACGGCAATACTACCTAAAACAGCATGTAAACGGTTGTCCTGACCGGTAAGCCGTACCAGCTCTGCCATAAAAGCAGTACCGACAAAATCACACACCAAACCTAATCCAAAAGCAGTCACGTGCCACCCTTTCAAACGCCCCTGTATACGTTCACTCCATACCCCTACGGAATAAAAGATCAAAGCCATTGAAATAATAACGATCGCAGCCAACAAAAACTCATCATCATACGTTGTCAATCCCATGTCATTTGTATTTACTTATAACAAATACGCACAAACCGACAAACATGTTTCTGACAATCCAACTAACTTTTATCCTCATAAGTCGTCAGCCATTGCTTCAATTCAGTGGTCCGGTTCATCCGGTCCATAGAAAATTCCTGACTACGGATATCGATGACCTCGTATAATTCGATGATCTTCCGATAGAGGATCGCCTGAATCCCGGCATCTGTCAGCCTCCGGGCATCCCGGTAAATCAATTCGGTCAACATTTCCAATTTATAGATCGGATCGTCTGCAAAAAAAGTCGTGATCTCTTCGGTATCGGCCTGGATAAACCAATCCCGGTCTTTGTTGAAATAAGAAGCATACATTCCGGCATAAGGCGACTCGTCGTTCATCTGGCGCTTACCGTCCCGGACATCGTCCAATTCCTCGAAGAAAGTCTTTATAACTGTGGCTATCAAATCTCTTGCTAACATAGTGGTTTCGAGTTGCTGAATTTTAGGTAAAGATATAAGCTTTCGATTAAAAACGATAGTTTTAAAGAAAAAATTTATCTGCCTGATTCTTTGCATCCAACTATTTTTTATAAATAATCTCTATAAATTTATAAAAATAAAGTATTTGTTTATTACTTTTATATGCGTTAAAATTGCAGTGTAAAAGTGCGATACTAAATCATTTTAATCAATAAGACTATGAGTATTAAAGGAACGAAAACCGAACAAAATCTGTTAAAATCATTTGCCGGAGAGTCACAGGCCCGGAGCCGTTATACTTTTTTTGCCAGTGTAGCTAAAAAAGAAGGTTATGAACAAATCGCCGGTGTTTTCATGGAAACTGCCGAGCAGGAAAAAGAGCACGCGAAGAAATTCTTCAAATACCTCGAGGGAGGAATGGTAGAAATTACCGCCAGTTATCCGGCCGGTATAATCAGTACGACAGCTGAAAATCTGAAAGCAGCCGCCGATGGAGAGAATGAAGAATGGGCAGATCTGTACCCGGAATTTGCTCAAATAGCACAGGAAGAAGGTTTCCCGCAAATCGCCAATACTTTCCGTCAGATTGCAAAGGTCGAAGCCGAACACGAAGCTCGCTACCGCAAACTACTGAAACGGGTAGAAACCGGTAAAGTTTTCGAACGGGATGAAGAGATCGAATGGCAATGCCGTAATTGCGGATACGTATTGAAAGGCAAGAAAGCTCCGATGAAATGCCCGGCATGCGAACATCCTCAGGCTTATTTCGAACCGAAAAAAAATAATTATTAAGAATTTAACAAAACAATGTAAATTATATCAACCCGGCAGCGCTATTTACCGGAAAATATCAAATTTATATCGTTTGCAAGCCAAAAAGAGTCGTTAAAAACGGCTCTTTTTTATTTATTTCTTATAACTTTGGCGGCATCGTGGGGATTATATTTTAATCTAAATAAAAAACTATGACTGAAAAAATTTACAAACTTTTGAAAGACTCTCCTGCTATGCGCTGGACAGCCTTGGTGTTATTAGCCTCGGCGATGTTCTTTGCCTACATGTTCGTAGACATCTTATCACCTCTACAGGCCATGTTGCAAGAAACAAAAGGCTGGGACCCGGCAGCCTACGGGACCTATCAGGGAAGTGAAACCTTTTTGAATGTATTTGTTTTCTTCCTGATCTTTGCCGGTATTATCCTGGATAAAATCGGAGTACGTAACACCGCCTTACTATCCGGCGCCCTGATGGTAATCGGTGCTTACCTCAAATACTGGGCCGTATCCGAGGGTTTCACCGGAGGGGCTACCGATGAATATCTCAAAAATTTCTGGAATTTCTTCCCTTTCTATGAAGGCATGCCTTCTTCGGCTAAAATGGCTGCTTTAGGCTTTATGATCTTCGGTTGTGGGGTAGAAATGGCAGGTATAACCGTATCGAAAGGTATCGTCAAATGGTTTAAAGGTAAAGAAATGGCTTTGGCGATGGGACTGGAAATGGCTATCGCCCGTATCGGTGTTGCAGCAGCCGTACTGATCTCTCCGGCAATCGCCAATATGGGAGGTGTAAAAGATGTGTCCCGCTCTGTTTTATTCTGTGTCATCCTATTGCTCATCGGTTTTATTGCTTTCTGTGTCTATTTTGTCATGGACAAAAAACTGGAAAAACAAATGGGAGAAAGTGGAGAAGAACCGGAAGAACCCTTCCAAATCAAGGACCTGGGATTGATTTTTTCCAGTAAAGTATTCTGGATCGTCGCCTTACTGTGCGTGTTATATTATTCCGCGATTTTCCCATTCCAGAAATATGCCATCAATATGTTGCAATGTAATCTGGATTTTACAGCCGAAAAAGCAGGTATGATCTTTTCTGTATTTCCCTTAGGAGCGGCAGCCATTACACCGCTATTAGGTAACTTCCTGGATCGTAAAGGGAAAGGTGCTTCGATGTTAATCTACGGAGCTTTTCTGATGATTATCTGTCATCTGGCTTTTGCCCTGGCCTTACCGGCTTTAAAAGGCAGTATTGCCGGGCCGATCGTCGCTTTCACCTCTATCGTGCTGTTAGGAATTTCTTTCTCTCTGGTACCGGCTGCGTTATGGCCCAGTGTTCCCAAATTGGTAGACAACCGTCTATTGGGTTCTGCTTATGCCGTGATATTCTGGATTCAGAATATCGGTTTATTCGCTTTCCCGATGATCATCGGGAAAGTATTGGCAGCAGTAAACCCCGGTATCGAAGATCCGTTGCAATATAACTACACCGTTCCGATGCTGATTTTCGCCAGCCTCGGCGTATTCGCACTGTTCCTGGGTCTGTGGTTAAAAGCAGAGGACAAGAAAAAAGGATATGGTTTGGAATTACCCAATATCAAGAAAGATTAGAAATAAGAAATGATAAATCAGATAACGGGAATTACGATGTAATTCCCGTTATTTTTTGTAAATTTGTTGAATAGTTGCAAAACAAGTAAATGATGAATAGAATCACTCAATTATTCGGTATCGAATATCCCATCATCCAGGGAGGAATGGTATGGTGCAGTGGCTGGCGGCTGGCTTCGGCCGTAAGTAATAACGGAGGTCTCGGTTTATTAGGCGCCGGCTCGATGCATTGCGATACGTTAACGGAGCATATCCGCAAGATGAAAGAGGCCACTGACCGCCCATGGGGGGTAAATGTGCCGTTACTTTATCCGGAAATCGATAAACTCATGGGAATACTAGCGGACGAACAGGTAAAGATCGTGTTCACTTCTGCCGGTAGCCCTAAAAAATGGACTTCTTTTTTGAAATCTCACGGTATGACGGTCGTTCACGTCGTCAGCAGCGCCTTATTCGCTCAAAAATGTGAAGAAGCCGGATGTGATGCCATAGTTGCCGAAGGCTTCGAAGCAGGAGGACATAACGGACGGGAAGAAACCAGTACGCTGACTCTGATCCCGAACGTCGCTGCTCATTGCCGCCTTCCACTGATCGCTGCAGGGGGTATCGCTTCCGGTAAAGCAATGCTGGCCGCCATGATATTGGGAGCCGAAGGGGTACAGATCGGAAGCCGGTTCGCCGTAGCTACCGAATCGTCCGCTCATCCGAATTTCAAACAGCAGGTGTGGAAAACTCCTGAAGGAGGGACGATGCTGGCCCTGAAAAAAATAGCCCCAACCCGATTGATTAAAAATGAATTTTACGAACAAGTCAAAACACTGGAAGACCAAGGAGCAGACTCCGATACCCTGAAAGAGCTGCTGGGCAAAGGAAGAGCTAAACAAGGGATCTTCGAAGGCAATCTGGCAGAAGGCGAACTCGAAATAGGACAAATCGCTTCGATGCTCAAGGGCGAAGAAAGTGTTGCCGAGATCATGCAGGACTTGCTCCGGGATTATAACCAAAGTATAAACCGATGCAGCAATTCAGTCTCCTTCTGACTTCCGGCAAAATAAAAATAATGATATACTATGATCCAATTTTCCCGTCATATTCTCGATAATGGCCTGACAGTTATTTGCCATACCGACAAAAGTACCCCTTTCGTCTCGGTAAACGTACTTTATAAGGTCGGTTCACGCAATGAACAAGCGGACAAAACCGGTTTCGCCCATTTATTCGAACACCTGATGTTCGGCGGTTCCACTCATATCGAAGACTATGACAAACATGTGCAGCTGGCCGGAGGAGAAAGCAATGCCTACACGACCAATGACCTGACCAACTATTACACCACCATACCTGCCTCGAATATCGAGACAGCTCTTTGGCTGGAATCCGACCGTATGGCAGGTTTGAACCTTTCGCCATCTTCCCTGGATATACAAAAACATGTCGTTATCGAAGAATTCAAACAACGCTATCTGAATAATCCTTACGGAGACCTATGGCTGAAGCTGCGTCCCCTGGCTTACAAAGTGCACCCTTATCGATGGGCTACGATCGGAGTATCGCCGGAACATATAGAAAGGGCAACTCTGGAAGATGTCGGGGCTTTTTTCCGGCAATTCTATGCACCCGACAACGCAATCGTCAGCATCTGCGGTAATATCGCAGAAGACAAGGCTTTAGAGTTGGTAAAAAAATGGTTCGGCGACATTCCACCAGCCCACAGACCGGTTAGTCACATCCCTGCCGAACCCCGGCAAACAGAGGAACGCCGTTCGATCGTCCCGGATAACAATGTGCCGGCAGACGCTATTTATAAGGTATTTCACATGGGTGGACGGGATAGCGACGATTTTTATGCCTGTGATATCATCTCCGACATTTTATCCAACGGGCAATCTTCACGTCTCTATGTCAACCTGATCAAAAACCAACGTTTATTTTCCGGTATAGACGCCTATGTCTCGGGCGACCGGGATCCGGGATTATTCATTTTCAGTGGCAAACTATCCGAAGGTATCGACATCCGTCAGGCAGAAGCGGCAATAGACCAGGAAATCGAGCATTTTATAAAGGATGAAATTACCGTTCGGGAGGTGGAAAAAATCATCCATAAAACCGAAGCCCGCATCTCTTATAGTGAAATCAGCTATCAAAGTAAAGCCAGCAATCTAGCCTTTTTCGAGTTTCTAGGAGACGTCGACCTGATCAATACAGAAGGTAAACGTTATAACGATATTACGGTCGACAAAATCAAAACTACTGCCAGGGAACTATTCCGAAAAGAAAATTGTTCTACCCTTTGGTATCTGAAAAAATAACTGTTTTCACGACAGAAAAAGATAATCTAAAACCAAGCCTATGATGCCCAACCGAAATATAGCCCCAAGAATAACTCCGCTATCCACTCCGACCCTCCTGCCCTACCAATGCCTGATATTGGCCAACGGAACAGAAATCTTTTACCTGAACGATCCATTACAGGAAGTTTTTAAAATCGACGTTGTCTTCGAGGCCGGAATCTATTATCAATCCCAACCCCTGGTTGCCTCGACTACAGTCAATATGCTGAACGAAGGCACATTGCACCATTCAGCAGAAGCAATCGCCGACCAGTTCGACTATTACGGGGCCTATGTGGATTTCAGTTGTGGCCTGAATAAAACCGAAGTAAGCCTGCTTTCCCTGAATAAATATGCCACAGAAACATTGACCATGCTGGCAGAAATCATTACAGAAAGTAATATTCCGGACAAAGAACTCGAGATATACCTGACGAATAAACGCCAGGAATACTTGGTCAACCTGGAAAAAACCAGCTATCTGGCCAAACAAAAATTTTCCGCCCTGATCTTCGGGGAAGATCATCCCTATGCCAACCGGATCGAGGAAAGTGATTATCAACGAATCACCGTTTCCCTCATCCGCGATTTTTATCACCGGTATTATCAAGCCGGACAATTCCGGATTTTTATTTGTGGTCATGTAAACGAAGGACTGTTAAATACGGTAACCCGTTTATTCGGAAATCTTCCCATTCCGTCCCCCGGGAATATTTCAAAAAAACTACCGTTTCATGCAGCTCAACCAGGCCGTTATCATGTATCCAAAGAAAACTGTGTCCAATCCAGCATCCGCATCGGTAAATCCAGTGTACGGCTGACAGACGACGATTATGCCGGTTATATGCTTTTGAACACAATTTTGGGTGGTTATTTCGGATCACGCCTGATGTCGAATATCCGGGAAGAAAAAGGATATACTTACGGGATCGGCTCTTTCAATGTCTCTCTGCCCCAAAGAAGTTATTGGAGTATCACCACCGAAGTCAATAACGAATATACAGAAGCAACGATCGAGGAAATCTTTAAAGAAATACACAAACTCCGGACAGAAACAGTGCCTGCCGAAGAACTGAATCTGGTGAAAAATTATTTATACGGCGATTTACTCCGTGAATTAGACGGGGTATTCGCTCAAAGCGATTCCTTAAAACATAAACTGAATTACGGTTTGGACAATAGCTTTTATATCGGGATCATTGAAAAAATCAGACAATGCACCCCCGAAGCGATACTGGAATTGGCCGACAAATATTGGAACCCTGAAGAGATGTATATCGTCACTGCCGGACAACCTTAACCTACCCGGTAAGGGACAGGAGATCGGCCGGAAGATGGAAATACATGATTCGTTTGGTATAGTTTTTGTTTTCTAATTATCAAACAACTAAATAATAAGACCATGAAAAAACTTATTTTTATTTCGTTATTATTCTCTATTCTGTCCCTCTCTGTTTCCGCACAGAAACCCACCAAGGCAGAAAAAGCAGCGCAACTGGAACAAGAATTTCAGCAGACCCGGCAATTGATTGAAAGCAATCATTTCCAATTCGAACTCAACCGGGTATATCCCCAGGGTGGCCAAGATCTCAGCCGTTTCAATCCCAGAGGTAAGTTCGTTATTACCGACTCGGTCGCTAAAGGTACCCTTCCCTTTTTCGGCCGGGCTTATTCCCTTCCCTACGGTGAAGGCGGAGGCATTGAATTCGACGGGGTGATGAAGGACCAATCCCTGAAAATCGAACACAAAAAGAAAAGAAAAATCCTGATTTACCGTTTTTCTATCACCGCCAAAAACGATACATACCAGATTTCCATGGAAATTTCAGGAGGTGGGAATTGCTCGGTAAACCTGAACAGCAACAATCGGGCACAAATTTCCTATTCCGGGACCGTCAGTCCGGTTAAAGACGAAACAGGAAAGTCGTAAAAATCGTTCCCCGGACAGTGCAACCCGATATCGGAATTACCGTACAACTGAGAAATAAATCTTTATGGTATGGTAAAATTCTTTTTCACCGGTTTGCTCTTCTGGGGTATCTTTCTCTCCCCGACAGCCCAAAACAACCAACGAATCACCAATTTCGGCATTATAAAAGAAAAAGTCGACAGCAATCGGTTCAAAATGCAATATACGATTGCAACGACTCATCACACTTTTTATCTACAACCAACCACTCCCTACAGTGACCAAAATATTCGGATCGCTCAAGACAGTGCATTCGTAATTATCCGCGACAGCATCGCTGCCGGATATCTACCGTATTTCGGAAGCGGCTATTCTATCCCCCAAACCGGAAACAGAGGAATCATTTTCAGTAATACGATGCAGGATTTGACCCGACAAACACGCGGAAAAGGAAGACGCCAGAGTATTTTCTATCAATTCAGCGTCGTCGGAAAAAACGATACTTATAAACTCAGCATAGATATCAGACACGACGGCACTTGTTACCTCTTCATCAACAGCCTCAAACGCAGCCCAATCTCCTACACCGGACAAATCGTGGAGCAGGGATAGAGTTGCTGGGGTAATAGAGTTGCTGAGTTACTGAGTTACTGAGTTGCTGAGTTAATTGAGTTACTGAGTTGCTGAGTTAATTGAGTTATTGAGTTTATAAGTTGTTTAGCTTCTAATGTTGTGATCTACAATTATTTAGTTGTAATTATCCTCTGTAACTTTTGTTCCCCTTTAACTCTCTAACTTAGTAACTCTCTAACTCAGTAACTCTCTAACTCAGTAACTCTATTAACTCAACAACTCTATTAACTCAGCAACTCTATTAACTCAGCAACTTATCATAAATCAGCTTCAACACATTAACATGAGCTTCCCGTTCGCTTTTCGAAGAACCGTCTAAGTGTCCGAAAAAGCGATGTTCTGCAACTTCTATTCCACAAAATTCAAAAATTCCCTGATCGGAAGTTTGTTTCATCGATTGCAACATTCCAATCTTGTCATAATAATCATAAGGAAATCCCATGTTATTGAGGATAACGACCTTTTTACCTGCCAGGAGCCCCTGTAACTGCCCTTCCTCATCCATATTATAAGCAAATCCTTTGGTAAATACCCGGTCGATATATCCTTTCATCAGAGCAGGCATACCGGTCCACCAAATCGGATATATAAAAGTCAATAAATCAGCCCACTGGATATAATCCTGTTCTACTTTCACTTCTTCCGGAATTTGACCGTGTTTTACCGCATCGAAATCGGATTGCTCTAAAACCGGATGAAAACCGATATTATACAAATCCCGGACATTCATTGCATTTCCGGACATTTCTGTCAACTCCATCACCGCCTCTTTATAAGCTGCACTCAAAGATTTAGGGTTCGGATTACAATAAATAATCAAATGTTTGAGTTGTTTTTTTGCTTCCATAGTTTTCTGTATTATCACAAAACAAATAATTTCAAAGTATCTTCCTTAATTAAACGCAGACTTTCCTACCCTTGTTGCAAAACCATTTGACAAAACTCGGAAAAATAGGTTTGAAGTGTAATTAGTTTGTAAAACTCTATCCATTGCTATCGTTTTACCCATTTTCCCCGTCAATCCTTCCTGAAATTTTAAAACATTTTTATACTTGAATTCGTTTGCATATAAAAATATACAGATTAGGAGTTATTTCTACTAAAAATAAAATATTTTCGCATCATAAAACAGAATAATATATGATTGATTTTAAACCGATCGCAACAACTGATAAAGAATTACTTACCTCGTTTATACTTCCTTCGGACGAACAAGACTGTGACTTTTCCTTTGCTAATTTATGCAGTTGGCATTTCATGACGGAATCCAGTTATGCCCTTATCGAGGATCATTTAGTGATTCGTTTCGTCACTTCTGAAGGCAACCATGAATATTTCATGCCTTTGGGAGAAGGAAGTCCGATTCCGGTTATTGAAGCTTTGGAGGCGTGTGCCCTCTCTGAAAACGAACCCTTGTGTTTACGGGGAGTACAACCGAAGATACAAGATAAATTGGAGCAATACTTCCCCACTTTATTCGAATATACGAGCAACCGGGATTATTTCGATTATATTTACCGTCGTCAGGATCTGGCCGAATTAAAAGGCAAGCATTATCAGCCCAAACGGAATCATGTCAATAAATTCAGGAAAGAGTACCGATACAAGTATGAGCCGTTAACCCCGGACCTTATTCCGGTATGCTTACAGTTCGAATCGGAATGGTGTATGAAACACGGCTATATCGAAAACGAAAACATCCGGAACGAACGGCGGGCTTTGACTTATGCCTTACATCATTTCGAAGAACTGGATTTGACAGGCGCTGTGATCAGTGTCGACGACAAGATTGCAGCTTTCACTTTCGGAGCCCCTATCAGCTACAACACCTTCGGAGTGCATTATGAAAAAGCAGATATCAATATCGACGGTATTTACAGTGCGATCAACCAAGAATTTGCATCACATCTACCGGAACAATACATTTACCTGAACCGTGAAGAAGATCTGGGTATTCCCGGTCTTCGCCAGGCAAAACTTTCTTATCATCCTGTATTATTACTCGAAAAGACGAAGGCCGTCAAAAGACAGGCCATTTGAAAACACTAAATCCGGAGAGATGAATAAAAAACAGCAAGTTATGGAATTATGGCGCCGGTGTTTTGAAGACACGGACGAATTCATTCGGTTTTACTTCGAACGAAAGTACAGCAACGCCAACTCACTGATTTACGAAGAAAACGGGAAAGCCCTGTCGGCTCTGCAAATGCTTCCCTATCCCATGCGTTGGGAAAATGTCACGGTCGATACGTCTTATATCTCGGGAGCATGTACCCTACCCGATGTCCGCAACCGGGGCTTTATGACCCTGCTCCTCCAGAATGCTTTGCAGGAGATGTACGACCGTGGGATTGCATTCAGCACCCTGATTCCAGCTGAAGATTGGTTATTCGGTTATTATGCAGGCCAAGGATATGTTACCGTCTTCGATTATGCCCTTCACACTTATACACCTGCTAATCAAACTATGCCAAACACTTTTTCACTCATTACTTCCGATCGTTTCGACGCAAACTTTGCCCGGAATTTATTTCCCTATTTCGACCAGGAGATGAGTAAAAGGAATTATTGTATCCAACATCCTTATAACGATTATATTACCATTGTCGAAGAAGCTTACCTGTCGGAAGGACAACTCTGGGCTACTTACCGCCAAAATGTACCGACCGGTTGGGCCTTGGCTGTACCTGAAAAGGACAGGGTTTGTGTCAAAGAATTGTTATTCGACACCGAACAGGAGAAAGCAGGGCTCCTACAAAACATTCATGCCCTTTGGCCTGACAAAACCTTAGTTTACAAAACTCTCCCTGCAGTTTCAGGTAACATCAGTCTGGGTATGGCCCGTCTGACACATGCCCCACAAATGTTGCAATATTTTGCCCGGCTTCATCCGGAAGTCGCTTTCACACTCAAGCTGAACGACCCGCAAGTACCGTCCAATAACGGCATATATACCATTGCCGGCGGGAATTGTATGCACACAGACCAAATTTCCGGACCGATCGACAGTGAAACGGATATTCCGGTCCTTACCAAAGCCTTATTAGGGTATCATCCTGATCTCTTACCGGCTCCTTTAAACCGATTATTCCGGGAAGCAAGGCCCTATATGAACTTAATGTTGGATTAGATTTACTCTGTAGCAGGAAGTTTGAACGGGATTGTCAGTAAAATTTCCTTTTCTGTATTTTCCCATTTACCGGGATATTCTTCTACCAAACGAATTGCCTCACGGTTACACGAGGGCGATAAACGTTGAATGAGTTTGATCCGGGCAGGTAAACCTTTTCGATTCAAGCGCACGGTCAATTGTATCTCGCCTTGCAGTTTTTCCAAACGGGCATCTTCGGGATAACGCAAAGAATCCGCTACATAACGGTTGAATTCTTTCATCCATCCGGCATGATCTATGACAACTTCTTGTCTGAATTTCCTCTCACCTGCTCCTCTGCTTTTCGCATGGACAATCCTTGTCCGACGCTCTTTACGGGTATTTTTTTCCAACATAAGGCTATCCAAGTATACAGATTTCGTTCCTACGGCATCGGCATCGTTTTTTTTCTTTTTATCTTTCTTTTGGGTATCTGCCTTAGGCAAAGTCACTGCATATCCGGTTATCGGCTGTTTCCGCCGAAGATCGGCCGGTTTCAGAACACAAGAGTCAAACGCTTGCCTAGCCGCTTCGTTTGTGACGGCCATTGCTACAGGCTCCGACAATACATCCGCACTTCCGGATTCATCGGATTCCGAATCCATATCCTCAACAGCTTGCACTTGTCGGTAAAATACTTGTTTTTTCTCAGCTATTTTCCCGATAATCTTCCGTACAGGCAGAGTTACGGTATCGGTCACACCTCGTTCATCCAGCTGTGCCGCCATCAATTGTAAACTATCCGGACGAATAATCGGTTCACTTTTATCCATTTCTGCCACGACAACTTCTTGTTGCCGAAGGGCACTCTTGTTCATCAAGATAACCGCAAGTCCCGCCAGCAACAGCAAAGAAGCCGCTGCCACCCAGCGATATAAACGCACAGTCTTATTCCCTTCCCTTTTCTTCATTCGTTTTTGCAACTGCTGTACGATTTTCTCATGATCCGCCTTCACAGTAGTCAATCCTTCGACAGCTTCATACAAAAAAGGATCAGACAACATCTCCCGTTCGAACCGGTTAGCTCGCTTTCCGGTTCTTTCTCCCTGAAGATATTCCCATATGTCGCTTTGTCTACTCATTGGCCTTTATTCCTTTTCGTTCGAGACACAATTGCAAATTACGTTTTCCATTCTGTATAAAGCTTTTGACCATCTTCAAAGTAAAACCCGAAGTTTGCCCGATTTCTTTATAAGACAGTTCATCCATAAAAAAATAACGAATGCAAAGCCGTTGTTTCTCAGGCAAAGCTTCCATACACTCCTGTAATGCTTTCTCCTGCCGATCGGTCTCTCTGCTGTATTCAAGATTAAAGTCATCGCAAAATTCCATAAATTTTTCGTCTAATCCGACAAAATTATTTCCACTCCGCCGTCGCAATTCCATTAAGCAATAATTGCGCACACAACTATACAACCAGGCTTTAAATACCTGTATGTCGTGATGCAATACTTTTTCGAACAGCTCTTCCCAAATCTGCATCACAGCATCCTGAGCATCCGGTACATTCTTCAGATACTTCAAAGTCACGCCGTATACCAAAGGCATATAACGCTCGTACAACCCGATTAAATAGTCCGGTTTCCGAGTACGGCGATAAAAGCTCAACAACTCTGCGTCACTGTATTTATGGAGATCTTTATTCACTAGCCAATAAATGGTTTACAAAGATAAAATAAATTCATTTATATAGAGACCGAATTTTAAATTCGATTTCTCTACCCAGAAAAAGGAAACGGTTTCGTTGCTTAGCCTTCAATTCGAATCAACGACTAAAGTTTTTTAACAGGAACTGCAAATCCTCTCAACAAGAACGGAGTAAATCTCAGCAAACCGAAAATTTCTAAACAACTAAAATCCAGAATTAAATGTTTTATAAAGTCCTTGAACCCTGCGGGTGCTTTTTCAACAGTCGCTGATACGGCCGGCCGGAACCGAAGGTTCGTTAAAAAGAGACCACAGACTTTATTAAATTCCGAAAAGTCACCTAACCCTAAACCGGGTTCTAACGTTAAAACCATTGAAACGAATCAATAAATTTTAATCGTATGCAAGAAGAATACAAACCTGCCGCAATTTATTCACCGATATCTATCGGAAACTGGATTATCTCACTGATTTTGACAATGATCCCGATCGTTAATATTATCATGCTGTTTGTCTGGGCTTTCAGTAACGGTACTAATCCTACAAAAGCCAATTGGGCAAAGGCTGCATTAATACTTATTCTGGTTTGGATCATCCTGGGAATTATCTTCGGAGGATATTTTATGCGAATGTTTTACGGGAATTATCCGACATATTAAAAAGATTACAGATAGACAGACGTCAAGCCTAAACGTTTTTTTAGTTACAACGGTTACAGTAGTTAAAATTAACCTTTAGGGGACCTTTTTAACTATTGAAACCGCTGGAACTATTTAAGATGCAGACATTTATTGTTTAGAATTCCTTCATCATTACTTAGAGAACCGAAAATTCTGTTGCGATAAAATCCTTCGGATTTTCTGTTGAAAATTTTATCTTAAAGTTCGAATTGCAGAATAAAAACAGGTATTTATAAGCACAAATATGTATATAACTGCCTATTTTAGTATTTTTCACCGTATAGTCAACGAATACTGGCTTATCTTTACAAACTGCTCATTCTCTCCCCTAAGTGAGTAAAGGGCGACTTATTTTTGTAGTAGCGAATTATAAATCTTAAATTTACTGCTATAAAAACTATAATTTGCAAAATGAATCGTGCACATTTATAAAACGAAATGTGTACAATTTATTCGGTCAACTATACGACATACACACACAATTACATATGATACACACCGAACAGCAGACGAAACCCTTCCTCCGGCATTGCTTGCAGCAGTTTACAGCTCTCTTTATCTCTGTCAACACCATATTTCTTCATAATACGCCCTTCGATGAAACAACAAAGATAGCGAAATACTCACAAAAAAGCCATTCCAACGCTTTCCAACTCTTTTCGAAGCACCGGAATGACTTAACACCATTCAAACTATTCCCCCGACTTATATTATTTCAGTTGATTCAACCAGTTGACAATCTCCTGCAGCACTGCCGGAGCAATGGTCTCTTCAATATCGGAATACTCTACGGGAGAACCGGTAACGGCAGGCTGGAACATGTGGTTCAAGCCTGGGAAAACAATGGTCTTCACCTGAGTGTTACCATTCTCTGAAATCCCTTTCCTGATAAACTCCAGATTTTCCACCGGCACCTGACAATCCTTGTCTCCATTGAGTGCCAACACCGGGCATGTAATTTCCGGGAAATCCCACTCGGGATTGTATTTCAACAACTCGATCTTGGCTACATTATACAACTGCTGCGTCGTTGCGGCTGCCTGACCGGCCAAAGGAGTACCATTGAAAAGTTCGGTTAGCTTCCGTTCACAAGTGGCAGCATCTCCCGATTGCAAAACAATATCCTGCGCCTGACGCATATAGTTGTTGTATTTTTCAATAAAATCCTCTTTTACACCGGAAACCTTCAATAATGCCGCCCGCTGCATCAACAACAGTTCGCTGCCGCTTACGCCTCCGCCCGCCAAAGTGATGATAAAAGGCACCTCTTTCCGGGCAGCCATACTGAATGCCACGAAAGCGCCTTCGCTATGCCCGATGACTCCTACACTGTCGGCATTGATTTCCGGACGTTGTTTCAGGTAATTAACCGCAGCCACAGCATCCGCATCTGCATCCGGTAAACCGCTTTCCTTCAAATTGCCGCCGGACTTTCCGACACCACGGTCATCCACACGCAAGGTGGCTATCCCGTGACGGGCCAGATAATCCGCCAGAACGAAAAAAGTTTTGTGCTCTGAAAAAGTGTTATTGCGATCCTGACCGCCACTGCCGGAAACCAACACCACGGCCTTGCACCTGGCTCCACTGGCTGGCCAAGTCAATGTTCCCGCCAAGGTGACTCCATCATCCGCATTCTGAAAAGTCACCTCTTCCGAATGATAAGAAAAAGGCTCTTTCGGAGTCTGCGGACGCTTGAACACCACCGGCGTGCGGGTAAGAAGAAGCTCGAAATCATATCCTTCCCACAAAAAAGTTCCCTTCAGCGAACCGTCGGCCTGAAGCCTGAGAATACTGCGAGTCTGCGCATCCGCAATATTCACCGTCAAAACATGATCCGCCAATTCTACCGCATCCGCCCGATAGGTCTTTTCCGACAAATCTGGAATCTTCAACGTAACCTGATAGCCACCACCGGCCTTTTCGACATGATACTCCAAACGCAAGCGCATATTCTTCAAATCGGGATAACCATACCACTTACCCGTTATATCCTGTGCACCCAGCGTCAGAGAAACGAATAATAAAAACAAAAGCCAAACAATTTTCATAATATACGATATTAAAATACCAACCATATGTCTATAATACGCGCCACCCGACAAAAAGGGGGGAGTACTTTCCCTTTGACCTCACACGTTTCTCTGTTTTTCATCCGTTCTTCCTTTGGTACTCATCTAGCCACAAAGCCACGAGCTACGGAAGAGTTACAGACGAGCCTGCTTTCAAACCAAAAGGAAAGCAGGAGAAACAACAACTCATATCATGGAAAAATCAAAAATATCAGGAAAGGATTTTCAACCATACGGGCAAGTTTTTGCTTGCCGTTTTTTTTATGCTCCTTGACCGTATCTTCAGAAATCCGCAAACGACTGGCAATTTCCGAAATCTTCAATCCTTCCAATGTAAGCTGCATTACGAGACGGCACTGGGGCGGAAGCTGTTCAATCGCTGCCATCAGATTGGCATAGACATCTTCCTCTAACACTTTTTCCCAAAAACTACCCATTTCAGATGCCGTACCCAACAATTCACGCTGATACCGGTCGCGCACCTGCTGCTTTCTAAAATAACTGACACACCTGTTTTTCAAGGCACTGTAAAGGAAATATTTAACCTCATCGCCACTGATAAAACGGTGGGTAGATTCCAATAACGAAATAAACACATCCTGCACCAGATCACAGGCTATCTGATCGTCTTTTACATATCGGATAGCAATGGATTTCAAGGCTACGAAATAGACACCATATAAATGACGGAATGCCCGGTTATCCTTTTGCGCCAAGTAATGTAGAAGGAGTTCTTCGTTCGGAATACGCATAAAATTCATAAATCAATAAAACAAAGTGCTAACTCTTTTTCTCTATTGTAGAATTTCATTTCCTTATCTTTTCATATTTGATTTCATTCTTGTAAAATTTACCATCACCAAGTTTACGGTCATAAATTTCTGAATTAATAGCAAAATTACTAATAATTTCGAGAATATAATATGATTAAAATTCTGAAAATCAAAAAAGAGTGAATACTTAACATTTCAGTCTGCCTTTCTAATTTTCTGGGTAAATTCGTTTACATCAATGTATAAGGCAACGTAGTGCTCTCCCTGTGGTGTCGGGCATTTAAAAACGCTTGTAGAAAAGGCGTTTGCTAATTAAATGATACGTATGTAAAAAGGGGCAGTCCAGTTTGGGATTGCCCCTTTTTCAAGACTTTGTTTCCGATAGGGAAACAAGCATTAATTCAGGTATTCTGTAACGAAAGCACGCAATTTTTCGGCTCTGATGTTCTTGGCTAAAATGCGGTTGTTTTCGTCCAGTACAATAATCGACGGTACGGCATCGATGTTGTATTGTTTCACCACCTCGCACTTCCATCCTTTCAGCGAAGAGACATGTGTCCACTGCATACCGTCCTTCTTGATAGCCTGCACCCAGGGTACCTTACGTTCGTCCAACGACACGCTGACAATAGCAAGCCCTTTGTCCTTGAAGTCATTGTAGAGTTTCACCATGTTGGGATTCTCCATGCGGCACGGTCCGCACCAGGAAGCCCAGAAATCGATAATTTTCAGTTTTCCTTTCACGCTGTAGAGCGACACTTGTTTTCCTTCTGGAGTGGTCAGGGTGAAGTCGGGAGCGGTGGCGGCGATACTTACCTTCTCGAGGTCAGCGATGCGTTCTGCCAGAATCTTTCCGGGAGCTGTCTCTTTAGCCTTGTCCGAAAGAAGCGCGTAAATCTCCTTCAGGGGTTTCAGCTCCATGATCCGTTCCGAGCCTGCCGTTTGCAGATAGGCTGCAAACACATTATCCGCATTCTTGCGTATCAGAGCATTCATCTTCGCGAAAGCGTTCTCTTGTACCTTGTCGACTTTGTCCTCCAGCTCCTTGGTAGTCTTGAAATGCTTTTTGGCTGCCGCCTCTTCCACTTTCTTCTGCAGGGTGCGGCTTGCGGTATTGGCATCTGCCACAATCTGCTGATATTCGTTGAAGTCCTCCTGGAGTTTTCCTCCATGGATATCGCCGACACCGTCGCGCGTTAGCGTGGCGGTATACTCCTCGCCCGGCT
>NZ_LARL01000054.1:0-23463 GCF_000980295.1 Odoribacter sp. N54.MGS-14
TTCTTCAACAGACTCTTGATTCTGGCATGGGGCAAAGACAAACCGAAAGGCTTGATCAGGTAACCGTCGGCTCCCGACTCGTAACCTGCAATTTTATCTTTTTCACTTTGTTTGGCAGTCAGCAGGAGTAATGGTCTCCCACTTGCAAACGAAGTAGTCCGGCATCCGTACCCACCCACACAAATCCTTCATCATCCTGCAACAGACTCCTGACCGAATTGGTCGACAACCGACATTTCACCTCTTCCAGCCGATGTAAATTAAACTGCCGTCTACGGGTATCCACCCGGTTTATGCCTCCACCGAAAAGTCCCAACCACATATTGTTATCCTGATCCTGAAGGATGGAATTCACTTCACTGTATGAAATTGAATTTCCCCCATCCCAGGACGAATAATTATAAAAGAAATCTGTCCGGGAGGTATCGGGTAAAAGACTCAAGCCACTTCTCGACCCGCCCCATAAGGTTCGGGCATTACGGTCTTCCGCAATCACATAAACGATATCATCCAGAATAGATGTGGGCAGGTTGAATCGCATTATTAGTCAATAAGTTTCGGTTATACAAGTTCGATTTATAAGTGACAAAATCATATCCGTCATACCGAATCAATCCACTATTCGTTGCAATCCAAATAAACCCTTCACAATCCTGGTACACTTGCCGGACTTCATTACTTGTTCCCCCTTGTGGTAAGGCCAAGATCTCGAATTGTAAATCCAAACGTCTCTGTTGCCCCCTAGCCGACTCTGTGTTTCCCATACTTAAAACAAGAGTGAAAACGATGAAATAAAATAATCCCGGATTTAAAATAATTCTCATATTCAGCACTTAGTTGACAATAAAAAGGAATCTTTATGAAGCGAAGATAAGTATTAATTTTGGCAAGTGAAACTTAAAATATTTAACAACCAGATTAAATTCCACTTCCTTTCCCCGGAATATATTTTACATACGCCACCAATGCATAAATCACATTTAAACTATTACACCTTGTCGTTTAAAAAAGTCAGAGAATTATTCGATAATTTTTTGTAAAGTCAGAAATGCCCGTATTCCTTTTTCAGTAAATAGTCTGTAACCGGCCGATCGAAGTATTTTCAATGCCGGTCAGGAATATCATTCCGAGCTAAATCTTTTATCTGCACCAGGGGGAGAAATCCTTCCAATACGCTAAGCAGGAAGGGCAGATCGGATCAGGACCGAAAGGACCCGGCCTCTTTGAGTATCAATATATAAGCGAAAAAACGCCCCGAAGGGCGTTTTCATTATCCTAAATATGTTTTCAACAATTTACTTCTTGAAGAGTGTCTTAAACGACGAATGGCCTTCTCTTTAATCTGCCGCACCCTTTCACGGGTCAGGCCGAACTTCTCGCCGATCTCTTCCAAAGTCATTTCCTGGGTATTGATCCCGAAGAATAATTTGATAATATCCCTTTCCCTTTCGGTCAAAGTAGACAAAGCTCTTTCTACTTCGGTAGAAAGCGATTCGTTGATCAACGTACGGTCAGCGATAGGCGAATCGTCATTTACCAATACATCCAGCAAACTATTATCTTCTCCCTCGACGAAAGGAGCATCCACTGAAATATGACGTCCGGATACCCTTAACGTATCGGCCACTTTTTCTGCGGGCAAATCCAATGAATCAGCCAATTCTTCAGGCGAAGGACGACGTTCGTTCTCTTGTTCGAAACGCGAAAAAGCCTTGTTGATTTTATTCAATGAACCAACCTGATTCAAAGGCAAACGAACAATACGCGACTGTTCTGCCAAAGCCTGCAGGATAGACTGACGAATCCACCACACTGCATAAGATATAAACTTAAACCCACGGGTTTCGTCGAATTTTTCTGCAGCTTTGATCAAACCGAGGTTCCCCTCGTTTATCAAGTCCGGCAAGCTCAAGCCTTGATTCTGATACTGCTTGGCCACAGACACTACAAACCGCAGATTCGCCCTCGTCAATTTCTCCAGTGCTTTCTGGTCTCCCTTCCGGATCCGCTGAGCCAGCTCAACTTCTTCTTCAACGGTTATCAGATCCTCTTTACCAATTTCCTGCAAATACTTATCCAGAGATGCACTTTCCCTGTTAGTTATTGATTTTGTGATTTTTAGTTGTCTCATACTATCTTTTATATACCACTGCAAACGTCCTGCAAAGGTATGGTTTTTTATTCATTAAGCAATTTGTAAAATTGTCCAATCTTAGTAGATTAACATTTTTTAATCCCGCAGCGAAAAAGCGAAATATTCAACTCTTCCCCTCGGACTCACTGCAGTAACGAAAACTCCCTCATCTCCGGCTGCTTTCAGAGCCCTCTCCAAATCCTCGCTATCGTAGATGACCATGTCGTTAATTTTAACAATAATATAACCTTCGGTCAACCCAGCTGATTTTAATTTACCATTTTTCAAATCGGTAATCTTAACCCCTTTATTCAGCCGATAGCGATAACGTTCTGCCTGCGTCAAGGGTTGCACCTCAGCTCCCAAAATTCCGGAACCGGTCTTCAGGCTGACATCTCCATAACTATTTTGCAAAACAACATCTGCAACCTTCTCTTTTCCATCCCGGCTCAAAGTCATCTGAATCGTATTCCCGGGGGTATATTGGGCCAACTGTTCCTGCAACTGTGCAAAAGTCTTCGCTTCATAGCCATTCAACTGCAAAATAACATCCCCGACTTTCACTCCGGCCTTTTCAGCAGCTCCACCCGGAATCACTTCCGCCACATAAATACCCGATTGCTCTTTCAACTTGTATTCTTTCGCTAAGGCCGGAGTCAATTCCTGCATCTTGATACCGATCATTGCCCGCTGTACCTTACCGTATTCTTTCAGGTCACTGACCACTTTACGTGCTACATTCACCGGCACTGCAAACGAATATCCCGAATAGCTCCCGGTAGGTGACTGAATAGCCGTATTGATACCGATCAACTCTCCTTTCGCATTCACCAAGGCACCACCGCTATTTCCGGGATTCACCGCAGCATCCGTTTGTAAGAAAGATTCCAGGTTCATTTTTCCCCCCAGCTGACGAGCCTTGGCACTGATGATTCCTGCCGTAACCGTAGAAGTCAGATTGTAAGGATTACCGACAGCCAGTACCCATTCTCCTAAAACCACATCATCCGAATTACCGTATTCGATAGGCTGTAAACCGTTCGCATCGATTTTCAACAGGGCTATATCCGTATCGGGATCGGTTCCGATTACCTTTGCTTCGAATTCACGCTTATCGTTCAAAGTAACCATCACCTTATCACTCCGGTCGATCACGTGATTATTGGTAATGATATAACCATCTTCCGTAATGATCACTCCCGATCCGATTCCCATATTCCGGGGCACTTCACGCATCTGGGGTTGTACTCCTCCAAACCAAAATTCCAAAGGATTTCCATAATACTCCTTTCTCATCTGTACGGTCATCACATTGACCACAGCAGGTACTGTCTTTTTGGCAGCCATTCGCAGGTCTACCGGCCCAGCACTGTCATTAAGTACGTCATTTTCAGATTTATGAACGACAGGACGCACAGCGCCCGGACCTACAATTTGGTGTTGCAGGGTAGATTGTATGGTTTTCGAACCGAAATTATCAGCTATAAAATAAGCAATCAGGCCGCCTGCAAGCCCTAACACCAACGGAATAATAAACTTTGTTATTTTCATATTCTCTTCCTGATTAAATTGTTACAATTTCCAATTATCTTTGTCGTTTACAATAGTAACAATATCTTTGCCAAGTGTTTATTAATAATTTCTTAATTAGCAAAGCTTAACATCACACTATGATTATTAAGTTTCAAAAATTTCAAGGTGCTGGCAATGACTTCATTATCATTGATAATCGCAATCAGGTATACGAATTTACAAGAGAAATTGTTGAGTATTTCTGTGATCGCAAATTCGGTATCGGAGCCGATGGGCTGATGTTATTAGAAACTTGTCCGGGTTACGATTTCAAGATGCGGTATTTCAACTCCGATGGCAGGGAAGCCAGTCTGTGCGGTAACGGCAGCAGATGCATCGTTGCCTATGCCCATCGCTTGGGCCTGTTTCTGCAAACCACCCGTTTCCTGGCAGCAGACGGTGAACATCAGGGCGAAATTACCCTCCAGGGCGTACGGGTTAAAATGAACGATGTATCCCGAATTACGGTGACCCCCGATTATTTCTTCCTGGATACCGGCTCTCCCCATTATGTAAAAGTAGTAGCCGATGCATTTCAGACGGACGTCGTCACAGCAGGCCGTATGATCCGTTATGCCCCTTCTTTCCAACCCGGAGGCACCAACGTAAACTTCATTACCCCCACTCCGGCATGTATCCGAATCGCTACCTATGAGCGAGGAGTCGAAGACGAAACCCTCGCCTGCGGGACCGGTTGTGTAGCCGCTGCCCTTTCCGCAGCCCTGTTAAATCACGACCACTCCGGGACCTATACGTTACAAACCAAAGGAGGTATATTGAAAGTAAGTTTCAAACAACTGGCAGACAACCATTTCACAGACATTTGGCTGGAAGGTCCTGCCGAATTCGTTTTTGCCGGCGAAATCGAAACACCCCAAAACCGAGACAAGAAAGCAATGTAAGCGGAGTGCCGGTCAGCCTCCCACCTTTAGGCCTTCCTGATTGGCGCAATCTTCGATTCCGGGAAAAATTTCATCAGGAAGGCTATTTCGCTTATCAGCCACAGAAATGTCAAGCCACGAAACATCAATCAGAGACAGGAGTTCGCCGATCGTTTTTCCGGCCAGCCGGAAAACCTTTACTTAGCTTCTTCGGCCTTTTTAAATACAGCGACTACCTTATTTTTAGACAGGAAAGAAAGTTTGTTGTCTTTGATCGAATAACCGTCTACACCATCCAGCATTTGGAAAAATTCCGTTTCGGTCTGTAGGTCGGGACAAGCCATCCGCGTCGCTCCCATCGGAGAAAATTTCAAACGGCTCGACTCCATTTCATAATTACCGAAAAAACGGTTACAGCCCCCCCTTCCGTTCACCCGGTGTTCGGCTTCATTAAACTGAATAAAAATCTCGCTATTGGGATCGGTCAAGCTCAATTCTTTATCGTTAAGCGTTTGCAATACCCATTTCACTCCACTCAACTTCGCCATATTTTTCGAAGAGTTACATCCGACAACAGATAACGCAACACATAACACGAGTAAAAAACTTTTCATGACTTTTTCCTTTTCAATTTAAACTATTAAACTTAAAATACCATAGCAAACGATACAATGGTATCCCTTAATATATCATTTCTTTTTCAGCAAATATCATGCCAACATAGTCCGTTATGTTCTTCTCCCTCTTTAGCTTCCCATTGGTTTTGCGCCTACGGTCTGATACCCTAACAATCTAAAACACATAACATTATAATCATACATATAGAAGCGGATATTATATTCGTCCGGCGTCTGATAAAAATTATTTTGCATAGTCACCAAATCAGGTTTTTTCTCCTTCGAAGGGACTACAGCGAACATATAATCATAATATCCTTGTTTCAGCTCGGCCTGCCCGACATACGCTTTATTCTTCACATCATAGTCCATTTTTAATTCAGGCAGCAACTGCCAGTCTGCAAATTTCCCATAGATATAAACTTCCGCTCCGGGAATAGGTTCCGGATAAAGAATAGCAAAATGGGCGACGATATAATCGGCTTCCAGATCAGAATTTTGTACATTCTCTGCCTCGATGTAAAAATTCCCCCCCCGATCAGGGGTCGGAATATAACGCTGAGGAACGGTACCAGGTACCAGGATGAAATTATATCTCCCTTCCGGTCCCTTCAATACATCTTTCACATAACGGGTATAATAAACCAAACTGGAACATTGGAAATTACGAAAAGGAGACAAACCGTTGAAAATATTATCGCTCCCGTTGCCATATACCAATTGGTTTTGCCGGACAAAAGTGGGAGTAAAATTTCTGCGGGAATTCGGATCCTGGTTTTGAGTCACATACACCCGGGTATCCCGCACCGGATTATAGATCTGTAAACCGGTATAGTTCACTGTAAAATTCAGTTGCTGGGAAGTGTACAAAAAAGTAGGATTCGTGCTATTCACCACAGATGCAGCGATACCGACCTTATTTTCCACGACAGCAAAACGTTGTGAAACAACCGCACTATCCGGATTCTGATCGTTGTATACCTGTAATAAATAGTTCCCGGACAATTTGATACCCACTTCTTCATTCGGCAAATTCAAGGTAAACCGGGTGTAAGGCACAACCGTATTGAAAGAGTATTCGTAATTATCCAGCGGATTACTGAAAAATCCGGTCAAATAAGTAAAACTGCTCAAATTGGAATTATTCCAATCAGGATCGCAATGAACAATTTTATAGGTATATGAGTTCGTCTCGCTACTCAGATCGTCGAAACTAAAAAAAAGCTGCTGTCCACTCCCCAACTCGATAACCGGTTCGGCAAAAGGACTGCCGACAGGGTAACACTGAACGGTTCTGATCTGGCTTTGCGCCGGTATCATATTCCCTATCCCCAGGATAAAAACCGATAGATTCAAAAAAAACTTCATCCCCAATAAATTAAAATCTAATTAACGACAAAATTACGTAATTGGTTTGTATATTTGTGCCTTAATTTTAGGAAAACTATAACACTTCATATTTTTGCAAGCCCCTTATCGGGGCGAGGTAAAAAGTTATGTGGTCAGTAATTGTAAATACTTAATTATTAATAATTAAAACACATGTCCAAGGTAATCAAATTAAAAAAAGGCCTTGATATCAAGTTAAACGGAGAAGCGGAAAAAGTGGTGCAACCTGCTGGTAAAATAACCAGTTGTGCGTTAAAACCGACGGATTTCCGGGCTATGACTCCGAAACTAGCAGTCAAGGTCGGCGATGAAGTGAAAGCGGGAGATGTCTTATTTATCGACAAAACACATCCCGAAATTAAATTCACAACACCGGTAAGTGGTACCATTGAAGCCATCAACCGAGGCGAAAGACGTAAATTACTGGAAGTCGTGGTCAAGGCAGATGCCGAGACCCGGTACCGGGATTTCGGAAAAACAGAAGTCAGCAAACTGAATCGGGATGAAATCATCGACAGGCTGTTGGAAAGCGGCGTTTGGCCTCTGATCAAACAACGTCCTTACGACATCATTGCAGACCCGATGAGTACACCGAAAGCCGTTTTCGTGTCGGCCTTCGATTCTGCTCCTCTGGCTCCGGATTACGACCTGATCCTGAACAATCAGAGCAAAGATCTTCAAACCGGTATCGATTGCCTTTGCAAACTCTGCAATAAAAATGTAAATCTGGGCTTGCAGGAAAATACTCCCTCCGCTTCTGTATTTACCAAACTACAGCATGTAGATATCAATTATTTTGCCGGTCCGCATCCGGCTGGCAACGTAGGTGTTCAGATTCATCACCTGAATCCGATCAACAAAGGAGAACAAGTATGGGTGGTCAACATTCAGGATGTCGCTATCATCGGCCGCCTGTTCAATGAAGGCCGGTTCGATGCACGTAAAATTATCGCCCTGACCGGTTCTGAAGTGACAAAACCCCAGTATTATCACAGTATTTTGGGTGCTTCTATTCAGGATCTCACCGCAGGAAAATTAAAAAATGCAGTAGAACAACGGATCATTTCCGGCAACGTACTCACCGGAACCCGAGTCGTTCCGGAAGGTCATCTGGGCTATTACGACAATCAAATCACCGTCATCCCGGAAGGCAATAACTACGAATTTTTAGGCTGGGCGGCCCCGGGTTTCAATAAATTCTCGGCTTCCAGATTATTCCCGTCCTTTTTATGTCCGAAGAAACATTACACCCTGGACACCAATTACCACGGTGAACGCCGGGCCTTCGTCGTTACCGGACAATATGAAAAAGTATTTCCGATGGACATCTATCCGGTATATTTGCTGAAAGCTGTCCTCGCCCAGGATATCGACCGCATGGAACAACTCGGTATCTACGAAGTTGTGCCCGAAGACATGGCTTTATGTGAATTTGTCTGTACCTCGAAGACGCCTGTTCAGAAAATCCTGAGCGACGGAATCGAACTGATGATGAAAGAAACGAATTAATTTACGATGGAAGATTTCCGATCATCACCCAATAGGGAGGTATCGGAGCTAACATCTAAAATTTAAAATCTAAAATTAATAAAATGAACTTTTTACGAAATTATTTGGATAAGCAGAAACCCAAATTTGAAAAAGGAGGTAAGCTGGAAAAATTCCACTCCGTTTTCACCGGTTTCGAGTCTTTTCTTTTCGTGCCGAATACGACCACTTCCAGCGGAGCTCATATCCGGGATGCCGTCGATCTGAAGAGAACCATGATCATCGTGGTACTTGCTTTGATTCCGGCACTTCTTTTCGGGATATACAACGTAGGTTATCAGCATTTCAATGCTGTCGGCGGCCTGGCAGACACCACTTTCTTCCAACTGTTCTTCTACGGTTTGTGGAAAGTGCTCCCCATGATCATCGTATCTTATGTCGTTGGATTGGGCATCGAATTTGCAGTCGCCCAAATGAAGGGACATGAAATCAATGAAGGTTTTCTGGTTTCCGGTTTACTGATCCCCATGATTATGCCTGTCGAAGCTCCGTTATGGATGGTGGCTTTATCGACAGCCTTCGCAGTAATCATCGGTAAAGAAATTTTCGGAGGTACAGGTATGAACATCTGGAATCCAGCCCTGTTGGCCCGTGCTTTCTTTTTCTTCTCCTATCCTTCTATGATTTCAGGAGATAAAGTATGGATTGCCGGAGACACAGCCGATGCCATCTCACAAGCCACTCCACTGGCACAAATGGCTCTGGGCCAACCCCTGACTTACAGTACGGCAGACATGTTCTGGGGATTTATTCCCGGTTCGGTCGGTGAAACCTCGGCCTTCTGTATTCTGATCGGAGCTGTGATTCTGTTATTGACCAACGTCGCCAGTTGGCGCACCATGATTTCGGTTTTTGTCGGAGGTTATCTCATGGCGCTCATATTCCAGCCGATTTCCGGTGTCGAAGCCTATCAGCAACTGTTAATGGGCGGTTTTGCTTTCGGAGCGGTATTTATGGCTACCGACCCGGTAACTTCCGCTCAAACCAATACAGGTAAATATGTTTACGGTCTGTTGATCGGAGCGATGGCTGTGATCATCCGTTGCATCAACCCGGGTTATCCCGAAGGCATGATGCTGGCAATCCTGCTGATGAACACGTTCGCTCCCCTGATCGACTGGTTCGTTGTACAGGCTAACATCAAACGCAGACTGAAAAGAGCGAAAGCCGTTGCTAATTGACGATTTAAGATTTAAGCAATCATAGATTTAAAAGATATGAATAAACAAGGAAATACCTATACATTCCTCTATTCAGTTGTTCTGGTAGTCGTTGTTGCAGCGCTACTATCCATCGTATCTCTTTCCCTGCAACCCCGGCAGAATGAAAACCGCCAAAACGAAAAGAGACAGAACATACTGAGTGCGATACACATTTCCTCCACTGCTGCCAATTCTGCAGAACTCTTCGACAAATATATCAAGGAGCAGTTTATTATAAACAGCAAAGGAGATAGAATCGAAGGCAAGGCCTTTGACGTAAACATCGAAAAACAATACAACCTACCGGTTGAAAAACGGGAACTTCCCGTATTTGTCGCCAATGTCGACGGAGCCACCAAATACATCCTACCGATTTACGGAGCCGGTTTATGGGGCCCTATCTGGGGATATATCTCCCTGGACGACAACAAAGATACCGTTTACGGTACTTTCTTCGACCACCAGGGAGAAACTCCGGGGTTGGGAGCTGAAATTACCACGCCTGAATTCAATAAAAAATTCCGGAACAAACAGATTTTCTCCGGGAATCAGTTGGTTGGAATTCTGGTCGTAAAAGGCGGGAATGCTTCCGGGGCGAATGAAGTCGATGCCATATCCGGAGGTACGATCACTTCCAAAGGAGTAGAGACCATGATCAAGAATTACTTAACCTATTACGAACCGTTTTTAAAACAAAAATAAAATGAGCGCATTATTTTCAGCTAAGAACCGGGAATTCCTGCTCGGTCCTCTGAGTAAGAACAACCCGGTTATCGTACAGGTCCTGGGTATTTGTTCTGCCCTTGCTGTTACTGCCAAGCTGGAGCCTGCCATCGTAATGGGGCTTTCGGTAACAGCCGTAACCGCTTTCTCGAATGTGATCCTTTCGCTGATGCGAAATACCATTCCGACCCGTATCCGTATCATCGTACAATTGGTCGTTGTGGCCGCTCTTGTAATCATCGTCGATCAGCTGTTGAAAGCTTTCGCTTACGATGTCAGCAAACAGCTGTCCGTATATGTCGGATTGATCATCACCAACTGTATCATCATGGGGCGTATCGAAGCTTTCGCCCTCGCCAATAAACCTTGGCCTTCTTTGTTGGACGGTATCGGTAACGGTTTGGGGTACGGCCTGATCCTGGTGATCGTAGCTTTCTTCCGTGAACTGCTTGGTTCGGGTACACTTTACGGTTTCCGTATTATTCCGGAATCGTGGTATGTACAGAACGGCGGTTGTTATCTCAATAACGGTTTGATGATTATGCCGGCCATGGCTTTGATTCTTGTCGGACTGATTATCTGGGTACACCGTTCCAGAAATAAAGATTTAATAGAAAAATAATTAAAGTAAAAATAAGATATGGAAAATCTATTAAATATATTCGTCCGTTCCATCTTCATCGACAATATGATCTTTGCCTATTTCTTAGGCATGTGTTCCTATCTGGCCGTATCGAAGACTGTGAAGACCTCTTTCGGTCTGGGAATCGCTGTTATTTTCGTATTGTTCATCACCGTTCCGGTCAATTATCTGTTAGACAACTATGTGTTGAAACCCGGCGCTTTACAATGGTTGCTCGGGGATGAAGCTGCCGGAATCGATCTGAGCTTCCTGAGTTTTATCATGTTCATCGCCATCATCGCCGCTATGGTACAATTGGTGGAAATGATCGTCGAGAAATTCGCTCCCGCTTTGTACAACCAATTGGGTATCTTCCTGCCCCTGATCGCTGTAAACTGTGCTATCATGGGAGCTTCCCTGTTTATGCAACAGCGGAACTACGGCAGTGTACTCGAAGCGACGACATTCGGTTTGGGCTCAGGTATCGGCTGGATGCTGGCTATCGTATGTATTGCCGCTATCCGGGAGAAACTGAAATATTCCGACATTCCGGCTCCATTACGGGGAATCGGTATCACGTTTATCGTGACCGGACTGATGGCTATCTCTTTCATGAGTTTCCTGGGTATCGACCTGAATAAACTGAAAGCTCAGCCGGCACAAACCGAAACGACGGCACAGGTATCCTCTTATGGTGAAGAAGAGACCGTCACCGGCTACCTGACTGAAAAAGATCAGATGGCTTCAGCACAAAATGAAGGCAATGCCGATGCAGAATAATTTAAAATTTAAAATCTAAAATTTAAAATTAAATGGTACTATTAGCAATAAATACAACAATCGTCACTACCGGCATTGTGGTATTCCTGATTGTCATCCTGATTCTGGTGGGTATCCTTTTGTTTGCCAAAGCCAAACTGACCGCCAAAGGGGATGTGAAAATCAGCATTAACAATGGCGACCGGGTCATTACAACCGAACCGGGCAGTTCACTGTTGTCCACCCTGGCAGGCCAGAAAATATTCCTGCCCTCGGCCTGTGGTGGTAAAGGTTCCTGTGGTATGTGTAAATGCCAGGTAGATTCGGGTGCAGGTTCTATCCTCCCGACCGAAACAGGTTTCTTCTCCTACAAACAACAGCACGAAAACTGGCGTCTGGCTTGTCAGGTGAAAGTGAAAGAAAATATCGAAATGCGTATTCCGGAATCCGTGATGGGAATCAAAAAATGGGAATGTACCGTAGTTTCCAACCGGAATATTTCTACTTTCCTGAAAGAATTCGTTGTAAAATTGCCGGAAGGTGAAAATCTGAAATTCAAATCCGGAGGTTATATTCAAATCGATGTGCCTGCTCTGGATGTCGACTTCAAGGATATGATCATCGATGAAAAATACAAAGGCGATTGGGAAAAGATGAAAATGTTCGATCTGAAAATGCACAATCCCGAACCGACTTACCGGGCTTACTCCATGGCCAATTCTCCGGCAGAAGGCAATATCATCATGTTGAACATCCGTATCGCCACTCCGCCGTTCGACCGTGCGGCAGGCGCTTTTGCTCCGGTAAATCCGGGTATCTGTTCTTCTTTCATCTTCTCGCGCAAACCGGGAGACAAAGTAACGATTTCCGGTCCTTACGGTGAATTCTTCCTGCGTGAAACCAACAACGAGATGATGTTCATCGGTGGTGGTGCCGGTATGGCTCCGATGCGTTCACACATCTTCAACCTGTTCCATACGATGCACACCGACCGCAAAGTGACCTTCTGGTACGGAGCACGTGCCCTGCAGGAAGCTCCCTACGTGGATGAATTCAATAAGATCCAGGAAGAAAATCCGAATTTCCACTGGACACTGGCACTCGACCGTCCGGATCCCGTTGCAGATGCTGCCGGTGTAGCCTACAAACCAGGCTTTGTACACCAGGTGATCTTCGAGAACTATCTGAAGAACCACGAGAACCCCGAAGATATCGAATACTATTTGTGCGGACCTCCAATGATGATCCAGGCAGTCACCAAAATGCTGTACGATCTGGGAGTTCCCGACGAAAATGTCATGTACGACAACTTCGGTGGATAATCCTGATAAAAAAACCGTTCTTTTTGCAGAGAACGGTTTTTATTTATACCCGGCCAACCTGTCATTACATCCATTCGCTGACATCATTCCCCCGTTATCGGTATTATTTTTCCAATACCCGGCTCTGGTAAGTTCCTGAAACATCACTGATCTACTCTTGTAAAGCCGCTTTCCACTTCATCAAATCCGTTTTCCCATAAAAAGTAGCCGTTAAGTCACACTTCTCGTCCAACAATCTAATCCCCCCTTACAAAATTGTTTCTTCTTTACAAACCTGCCCGGCTGATAAAAAACGATCGGAATAAGTTTTATCATTCTTCTACCGGAACAAATTATAAATCCCCTCCAACGAACCGTTTAAAGGGGAAATTGAAGCATCAAACCGACTCATTATCAGCGAGTCATATATTTCAAATTGACAGCATATAAGATAATAAATAGAAGAGATATAAGGCCCGAAAAGAACATCACAATCAGGACATACATCGAGAATCCGGCAAAATAAGGCAATACAAAAAGAGCCAGAATCTGAGCTGCCGTATAGAGATAAAAACCGAGACGGCGTAATTGAAACATCAGGATTGCCCCCAGCAAACTGATCACACTCAACACCAGGCTTACGACGGCAATCTCCTTGGCATGTACAAAAGTGGCCTGCAGACTCGCCATAGTCGAATTCAGAATATCGGAAAAAACGGCAGATCCGGCCCCCTGGTCCATACTGTTCAGCATGGAAGAATAATGCTCCATCTGCATTGATGAGTCGGTCAATCCGGCTGTAAATACGGAAAATAAATTGGATAAAGTTCCCCAACCACTACCGATAAAAGTAAGAATACACAATACCAATAAAAAAGTCGGGCGCTGAAGCTTGTTCTGCTGTTCTTCAAAAGGATTTTCCATGTTTTTCAATTCTGTTTGTTCACATTCTATTGGGTACAAAGATACAAAATTCAAAAAATATCTAACCGATTACATCACTTTCAATTCAAAACTTTTCAACAAATAAAAGTTTAAAATGCTTTGCTTTGGAAAAGGATTTAGTTTAATTTTGACAAAAATATTTTTAACTACTTAACTATGGAAAGAGATACCGTTATATTTGACCTGATTAAAAAGGAGTGCCAGCGTCAAAAAGAAGGAATCGAACTGATTGCTTCTGAAAATTTTGTGAGTGATGAAGTCATGGAAGCCATGGGATCCTGCCTGACTAATAAATATGCAGAAGGTTATCCCGGAGCCCGTTATTACGGTGGTTGCCAGATCGTCGACCAGACCGAACAATTGGCGATCGACCGGGCATGCAAATTATTCGGTGCCGAATATGCGAACGTGCAGCCTCATTCCGGAGCACAAGCCAATGCTGCCGTATTCTTTGCCTGTATGAAACCGGGCGATACTTACCTGGGACTGGATTTGGCTCACGGAGGTCATCTGTCTCACGGCTCACCTGTCAACCTTTCAGGAATCAACTATAAACCGATCGCTTATCATGTAAAAGAGGATACCGGTCTGGTAGACTATGATGAAATGGAACGCCTGGCGCTGGAACACAAACCGAAAATGATCGTTTCGGGAGCTTCTGCCTATTCCCGTGACTGGGATTATAAACGGATGCGTGAAATCGCCGATAAAGTAGGTGCAATCCTGATGTACGATATGGCTCATCCGGCCGGTTTGATCGCCAAAGGCCTGCTGAACAATCCGTTCGAATATTGTCACATTGTAACGACCACCACGCATAAGACCTTACGCGGACCACGTGGAGGTATGATTTTACTTCCCAAAGATTTTCCGAATCCCTGGGGATTGAAAACACCGAAAGGAGAAATCAAGATGATGTCACAAGTCATCAATTTTTCAGTATTCCCGGGACAGCAGGGCGGACCGCTGGAACATGTCATCGCAGCTAAAGCGGTCGCTTTCGAAGAAGCGTTGTCCGATTCTTATACCGAATATGCAAAGCAAGTGCAGAAAAACGCAAAAGTTATGGCACAAGCTTTCATGGATAAAGGATATAAAGTGGTTTCAGGCGGAACAGACAACCATTGCATGCTGATCGACCTGCGGACCAAATTCCCGGAACTGACCGGTAAAAAAGCTGAAAACACCCTGGTAAAAGCCGACATTACGATCAACAAAAACATGGTGCCTTTCGACAGCCGTTCTCCGTTCCAGACTTCCGGTATCCGTGTCGGAACTCCGGCTATCACAACCCGGGGACTGAAAGAAGAGGATATGAAAGTGATCGTCGACATGATCGACCGGATCCTGTCGAATATCGACGATGAAAACGTCATTGCAGAAGTGAAGAAAGAAGTCAATGCGATGATGAATCCTCGTCCGATGTTCGCCTGGTAATAGGAAAATATAACCCATTAAAAGCTGCCTTAAGGGCAGCTTTTTTGTTTTCCTCTCACTCCAGTATCTTAAAAGCAATATCGAGATAAGCATCCATATCGATCGTTTTCTCCCGGATATATTCGTCACTGCGTTTATGCCCCAAACGAATCACGATAGCATTTTTCTGAGGAATGACGAACATATACTGTCCCCCTAGCCCCCGAAACGCAGGAAACCGCATCTCTTTGTAATGCATAATCCAGATTTGAAAACCATAATAATCCAATGATCCGTCTCCGAATTCATTTTCCAAATATCCGGCTGGGGTTATCGCTTCATTCAGATAAGTTTCGGAGATCAGCTGCCGGCCGTTCCAATTTCCTTTATTCAGAATCAAACGTCCGAGCCGCGCCAAATCCCGGGCCGTCGTATTGAAACAACAATATGTTTTCTCATCCCCGTCTTCCCGGTCCAGGTTCCACAAAGCGTCGTTGCAGGCTCCCAGGGGTTTCCATAATTTTCTTTCAGCATATTCACTGATACTCACCGGGCTATGGACTTTCACTTCTGTCTTAAAGATCCCCCACTCATATTCCTTCTCTTTATGCACCTTATCTAAAGCTGCTTCGAGCACAAATGAAAGTAATTGAGTATCACCGCTTTTATAGGAATACTTTTTTCCAGGTTCTTCGACTACTTTCAAATCCATAATCAAATCCCGGATCCGATCACCATAGTAAGCCTGAGTGGTTTTCGAAATCAGGGCGGTATAGGCTTCATCCCAGTCCAATCCCGAACTCATCGTCAAAAGATTGCGGATCGTAATTTTATCCCCCTCCTCGAATTCAGGCAAATATTTGCTGACTTTATCGTCCAGACTTTCGATAAATCCTTCGTCATAAGCTATGCCGACCAGCAGGCCGACAATACTTTTGGTAGCGGAAAATATATTGGAAAGCTTTTGCGGTGTCCAATCTTCCCGGTATTCCTCATACCGGATACTATCGTCCTGAATGACGAGATAAGCCACCGTTCCGTATTTTTCGAGATACGCCTCTTCGTCGTCGGTCATCCGGTATCGATTGGCGTCCCTGGCCACCGGCCATTCCCAGCAGGAATCAGCTTTTCCCACCGTATCCGACGGAAAAATATAGGTATCCGAAATATCCGGGAACCAGTGAATCAAAGCCTCCTGCATATAAGTCGGCATCAGCAGAAACAGCAGGGCAATCCCCAGAAACAGCAGGGCACTGATTTTTTTCCATTTTCTACTCTTCATATTCCGCCGAACTTTTCTTTAACCTCCCTTTTCACATTCCCTCAAATCCTCGGTTGTCAAACGTTCCGGTAAGAAACGGGTGACATCCCCGCCGTTCAAATAAATATTACGGACAATCGTCGAACTTACAAACGTATGCTCAGTCGAGGTCAGTACAAAGACCGTCTCGATACGTCCGTCCATGGCCCGGTTAGCTTGTCCGACAGCACGTTCGTATTCAAAATCGGCCGCCGTCCTCAGGCCCCGGATAATGATGTGGGCATTCACCTGCCTGCAAAAATCTACGGTCAAACCGAAATAAGGTTCTACCGTCACCCGATCGGTATCTTCAAAAGCCTTTCTAATCAAACGAATACGACAATCCGTATCGAGAAATTCCTTCTTAACGGGATTGACACCGACAGCAATAATAATCTTATCGAACAATTTCAAGCCCCTTCTTACGATCTCTTCATGCCCGACCGTAAAAGGATCAAAGGATCCGGGAAATACAGCAATTTTTTCCATAGTCGAATAAATCAATCCGACAAACATAACGAAACAAACGTTATAAATAAAAGAAAAAGTCAAAAATATTGCCATTCACTTACAATTTAGAAGCAGAAACAAATTCTCACAAACAATTAATGAATTATTTCTATATTTTCTTGCCATTTTATTAGAAGTTGTCGTTTAAATTTAATATGTTTGTACAAATCAAAATAACAAAATACAAACACTCAAGTTATGGCACAAAAATTATTAATCAGAGATCTTACTTTGAGAGACGGCCAGCAATCTTCTTTTGCAACCCGTATGACTCAGCAGCAGATCGACAGGGTATTACCGTTTTATAAAGATGCAAACTTCTATGCAATGGAAGTTTGGGGAGGAGCTGTTCCTGATTCAGTAATGCGTTATCTGAATGAAAATCCATGGGACAGATTGGAAAAAATCAAAGCCGTAGTGGGTAATGTATCCAAATTAACAGCATTATCCAGAGGTCGTAACCTATTCGGATATGCTCCTTACACAGACGAAATTATCGAAGGTTTCTGCCGCAATTCGATCGAATCGGGCTTAGGAATCATGCGTATTTTCGATGCATTGAACGATGTGAACAACGTCAAATCGACCATTAAATATGTGAAGAAATACGGTGGAATCGCCGACTGTGCAGTATGTTACACCATCGACCCGAAATATCCGAAACTGGGTTTACTCGATAAATTGAAAGGTAAAAAGAATCCGGAACCTGTATTTACCAACGCCTATTTCCTGGACAAAGCCAAACAAATGGCTGCCTTGGGAGCCGACATGGTGACCATCAAAGATATGAGCGGTTTGATCCAACCTTCACGGATTGCAGAATTAATTCCGTTATTCAAACAGAATTTGTCTATTCCGGTAGATTTCCATACTCACTGTACCCCGGGTTATGGCTTGGGTGCTGTCCTGATGGCTATCATCAAAGGCGTAGATATCGTCGATACCAATATCTGGAACTTTGCTGGCGGAACCGGAGCTCCTGCTATCGAACTGGTTTATATATTCTGTAAGAAATTAGGTGTCGAACTGGACGTCAACATGGAAGCCGTTGCAAAAATCAACAAAGAGCTTTACGGTATCCGTAAAGAACTGGAAGCGGTAGATGCCAGCAAGCAATTCCCGAATCCGTTCAACCCGTTGACAGACCAGTTACCAGCTGAAATCGACAAAGAATTCGATAAAGCGATCGAAGCTGCCAAAGCAAACAACGAAGAAGCTTTATTGAATGCTTGTCATGCTATCGAGGCTTATTTCAATTTCCCGAAACCCAATGAATTGGTAAAGAAAGCCGAAGTTCCCGGTGGTATGTACAGTAATATGGTCGCTCAGCTGAAACAATTGAATTCTATGGATATTCTGGAAAAAGCTATGGAATTGATTCCGACCGTACGTTTAGCAGCCGGATTGCCTCCTTTGGTAACTCCTACCAGCCAGATCGTCGGTGCACAAGCGGTTAACTGTGCTCTGGATATTAAAGCCGGGAAACCGATGTACAGCAATGTTTCCAATCAATTTGTGAACCTGGTGAAAGGGGAATATGGAAAAACTCCGGTCCCTGTAGATCCCGAATTCCGTCTGAAAATAGCAGGTACCCGCGAGGAAATCCCTTACGATACCAGCAAATACCAAATGCAGCCAAACCCCGAATTACCGGAAGCAGGCGGAGTGAAACTGGCTGCCAATGAGAAAGAAGTATTGTTGCTCGAACTCTTCCCGCAGGTAGCTAAAAACTTCCTGACTAAACAGAAAGTAGCTGCTTATGAAGCACAGCATAAAGCTGACGCACCCCAGGCAGAAAAAGTGGTTGCTGAAGAGAAGAAAAACGAACCGATCACCGGTAAGACAGTAAAAGCACCGATGCCGGGTAGTATTTTACGTTTCACCGTAAAACCAGGCGATACGGTAACCAAAGGTCAGACTGTAGTCATACTCGAAGCCATGAAAATGGAAAACAGTATCGCAACCGACTATGCAGGTACTGTAAAACGTTTGTTGGTAAAAGAAGGTACTACTGTAGCTGCCGATGCTCCGATGATCGAAATCGAAGCTTAATCATTATAAAGTCCATGAAAAATTCTTTCATGGACTTTTTTATATCCATTCGTCCCAAGCTTTACAAGCCCAATTTGGGAAACATAACCTTTTCGTCCCCCTCGGCCAAAACAGCATCCAGGTCTTCCCCTTCCTGAAGGTAGAGGTTAATATTATTGATCCGGGCAAACTGATGACTACTACGAAAATCCTCATATCTTTCGTCCAATAATTCATTAAAACGGTCTGTCCTTTCTTCCGGAGTCATCTCCTCCCACTCTTCTTCTTCCAGGATATCCAACAAAAACTCTGCCGCCCAACTTCCCAATTCCTTTTCTTTATTCCAATCCGGCTCGTAACTGTCTAAAACTTTAAAAAGCTCCTGCAAATACGCAGAATCCCCCCACTCTTTATAAACCTGGACCAGATCTTCCTGATCCGGATAAGCTACGGCCAATTCTTCTAATTTTATTTGATCCATACTTTTAGAATATTAATTACTGATTCAAAACTCCGGAAACCTAAAATCCCCCCCTTCCTATCCTACAGGTAATGCTTCGGATCTTCAAATTCACAATCATTTTGATTTATCAAAAATAATTAAAAATACAGAAATACCAAGACAAAAGATCGGAATTAAAAAAAATCATACCCCCGGAACAATTAGTATTCAATTCAAAACTTTAACAACTTTTTCGGTATATGAATTTAAAATAGAAACACATACATTGGCATATTATTTGTATTTTTGTATGAGTTATTAAATTTTTCATTTCTACTATCCTATGATCATCGACACAGGCAATATCCTATTGATAGGAGCTGTTCTCCTTTTTTTCAGTATTATCGCCGGTAAGGCCGGTTTTCGTTTCGGAGTTCCCGTTCTGTTATTATTCCTCGGTGTAGGTATGTTATTCGGTAGCGACGGCTTGGGAATACAATTCAATAATCCTCATGGAGCGCAGTTCATCGGTATGATTGCTCTGAGTATCATCTTGTTTTCGGGTGGTATGGATACCAAATACACAGAAATCAAACCTGTACTGGGCCAAGGAGTCATACTCGCCACCCTCGGGGTGGCACTGACAACAGCCATTACCGGTTTCTTTATTTATTGGATTACCGGTCTCGTATCCGATTTTTCTGCTCTCACGCTGACTGAATCTTTGCTAATGGCAGCAGTGATGTCATCTACCGACTCGGCGTCGGTATTTTCCATCCTGCGAAGTAAAAAACAAGGATTGAAAGAACAACTCCGTCCTATGCTCGAACTCGAAAGCGGAAGTAACGATCCCATGGCTTATATGCTGACGTTATTGCTCATCCAAATTATACAAACTCCTGCAGGTGAAACAAACCTATGGTATTCCTTCCTGATGTTTATCGTTCAGATGAGTGTCGGAGCCGTAGCCGGTTTCTTACTGGGAAAAATGGCCGTATGGCTGATGAACCGGTTGAATATCGGCAACCAATCTCTCTATCCCATTCTACTGTTAGCCTGTGTATTCTTTATCTTCTCTATCACCGAGCTGGTGAAGGGAAATGGCTACCTGGCCGTATACATCGCGGGGTTGGTCGTAGGCAATCACAAGATTCAGCACAAGAAAAGCGTCACCACCTTCTTCGATGGATTCACCTGGCTTTTCCAGATCGTCATGTTCCTTACCTTAGGCTTACTGGTCAATCCACGTGACTTGCTGCCCATTGCAGGACTGGGTTTATTGGTGGGTTTTTTCATGATCATTCTGGCACGTCCCATCAGTGTCTTTTTATGCCTGGCTCCTTTCAGGCAAATGAGTACCAAAGCCAAAGTATATGTTTCCTGGGTCGGTCTCCGGGGCGCCGTTCCGATCATTTTCGCCACCTATCCGCTGATCGCCCAGATTCCCTATGCTTCCCTGATTTTCAATGTCGTATTTTTCATTACGATCGTATCTCTGTTGATCCAGGGAACCACAGTCAGCTATATGGCTAACTTGTTGAACTTATCGGAAAAAGAACCCAAACAAGGTAATGATTTCGGCATGGAACTACCGGAAGAAATCAAATCGGCCATGTCAGAAATCGAAGTTGCGGACAACCTGCTGGCCAACGGAAACCGTCTGATGGACCTGAGTCTACCGGACAATACACTGGTAGTTATGGTTAAACGGGGAAATAACTTTTTTATCCCAAGAGGAGGTACCGGTTTAGATATCGGTGATAAACTTCTTGTTATCACAGACAATGACGAAGAATTAATGAAAACCTATAAAAATTTAGGTATCAACGAATATATGATTCAAAAAAATTCATAAGATAGTCCGGGCATGATGAGATATATTCTGATCGGATGTTGTTTCTTTTGCAGCCTGTTCCTGTCTTCCTGTAACAGCACGAAACGACTCGGCCAAACGGCGACTCAGACGAGCCAACTATCCCACCAACTGGGTTTTAAAGTCAATCGTAAAGACGATCTGCGTCTTTTTTCGGAAGCGGCCCGATGGCTGGGAACCCCTTACCGCTATGGAGGTAGCACCCGGAAAGGAGTCGACTGCTCCGGGTTGGTGAATCAGATTTACAAACAAGTCTATCATCGATCCCTCGAACGTTCCAGTAGTGGTATAGCCACCCGCAACTGCCGTAAAATCATGAAAAGCGATTTAAGTAGTGGTGATCTCGTATTTTTCAATACTTCCCGGAAAAAAAGAAAAGGAATAAACCATGTCGGCCTATTCCTTAAAAACGGCTATTTTATCCATGCTTCTACTTCCAGGGGAGTCATCATCAGTAACCTGAAAGAAGATTATTACCGAAAAACATGGAAACAGGGAGGAAGAGTAAAATAAGCCTATTTCAATAATCTCTTCAGAGTCTGCATCAGCTCTTCCTCTTCGATCTCGCCATTCCATCTCCAAAGTTGTTCTCCGGCTTTGTATATCATCATCAAGGGGACAGCCTGCACCTGATAATAATCTACCAACCGCCGGTTAGCCGGATCATCGATATCGAAGCATTGCAAATTCAAATGCTTGTTATTCTCCAGCTTCCGGACGATAGGTAACATTTTACGGCAATGCGGACACCAACTCGCATAAAACATCACAAAAACCGGCAAATTTCCTTTGATCAAAGCCCATAAATTCTCCATAAATACTCTTTTTTAATAAATAACCATTCATTCAAATAATAATATTTCCTCCGTCTATGATTTCCCACTTCCCATCGATTTCGATCGAAATAATCATTTTTTCATCTGTCTCAAATTCTATACTCAACCGGGTAATCACTCCGGGAATCAAATGCAGACGCTGATCTTCGATCTCTATAGGGGTGACCTCGTTTCCTCCCTGCATGCCGATGCTCAGATAAGCCGTTTTATCCCGGTAAGTCGGGAAAGTATTCACTCCGAACCAATAATCACCGATTCCCTGATTGTCAAATCCGATTTGCTTGGTAATATGTGTAGTACCGCCCAAAATAAAATCGGTAGATACCGTAGCTGCAATATCTCTCACCGTCACCTCTATCCCCGTAACCCAGGCCGGTGGGTTCGTCAATTGAATTTCCAAACGCGACACCATCATCTGTAGCCCCACCGACACCGAGTCCTTCGAAGCTTCTACCCTTGAAGTAGCAGCCAGCAATACCGGAGGTTCTTCATGATCCACAATCGAAAACCAGGCTTGCAATTCCCCTTCCCGAAAAGTCCAGTTAAGTTCTTTCGGATCGTACAAATTGGCAACGAACAGATACCAACGGGGTGGTGTTTCTGAAGCTACCGGAATAACCGGATGCTGGCGACAATAAGCATAATCATACCGATAAGAAGAAGTAATCGCTGTTTCGTCGAAAAGAAACAAATCCAATTGCTCGACAAAGAAATAATAAGACCGGTATCCGGCAAACTCTCTCCCTTCGAAAACATAAGGAACTGCCTGCATTTTAAAAAACAAATCTGCACGGCAATCTTCCATGTTGTCATGTTCCCGCAGACAAGCTGTCAATAAAAACATACATAAACCGATCGACCAAACAGCTTTCATTTGTTATCAGGAATTAGCGGTATATCGGGTAAATATTTATTTTCCCAATAATCAAAAATAAAATAAGTCACCGCCAGATTAAAGCTGAGCCAAGCCCCGGGATCGTCATTAATCGTAGCAGTTAGCCGGATATATTTATCGGGTCGAAAAATCAACGGAGGCATATCTTTGGTTTTCTCCTGTCCGGCCTGTGTGATAAACGTTAACTGAAACGGAGAAGAAGTCGTCATCGTCGGCATTGTCACGGCTTGCAATACAACTGTATCTTTGAGTTCAGCATTTATACTATCCAGTTTCCAAGCCTTTCGGATTGTCGTCGAAGTTTCCGACACCGTTCCGTCTATACCGATTTCAGAAGCGATATGCCCGATTTGCATCCGGATAGAATCCAATTGAGCCGGAACTTGTCTCAATACAAGAATCAGTTTCCCGACAGCCCGAGACAAGGTAATAGAAACCGGCTCCATGAACTCGGTTACAATGCGTAC
>NZ_LARL01000151.1:0-1345 GCF_000980295.1 Odoribacter sp. N54.MGS-14
TCACAGGTTGATCAAAACATAACACGTCAACCCGATATTTTCCCTCTTCCCAAAAATTACTTAGTCCGGCCCCTAAATCCAAGGCAAAACAAAGCAAACGCTTTCCTTCCCGATTCGGAACGTAATAATTTCCTTTAGCTATTCGACTCGCTTTTAATATACCATTAGTATCAAATACATTAATCAAAAATTCATACGTCCATTCACCCGATAAAAAATTCTCAGCCACCAGATAAAACCGTACATCTTTCAACCCCTTGGCTGAAAAAGCCTGATACGAATGAGGACGTTGTACATCAGGAGCCTCCTCCACGCATTTGTCAAATCCTATATCCAACAACTGGAAGTAATCCCGGAACGAATTGTGCGATTCCAATAAATGGATTTCATCCGACACCCCGGCCTGCCCGTTTATCATCACTTGTACCCGGTAGATTCCCTCTTGAAACCGAAAGTTTGTAAAATCCTCAGCCGAAAAAGTAGTTGAAAAATGAAAAATGAAATCCATTTCAGGGATTGTAACCTTTCCACCTTTTTGTGCTACCAGCACAGGTTGATCCTCATGCATATATATCAAAGCAGCCACGATCTCCGCATCCCAGGGTTTCTCATCAAACTGCTTGTTTATCACTTCCGTGTCCACGAATAAAGTTTCGATCTCGTTCAATCGAAAAACCGTACGATAATGCTTGTTTCCGGTAAAATCAATCACCTTGCTACAACTCGTACGAATACTTTTGAATTTGAAATTTATATCTGTAACAGTCTGATTCTTTGACGCTTTTGATTTTTTAGCCTTCTCCACCATAACTCGTTTGTTTTTACATTCGTTTTTCAATCCCCCATCCCATCTCACTTGCATTCAAAATTAGTTTTATTTTTTATAAAAGACTACTTTTGCAACGTAATTATTTAAGATAGTGTCCCCAAAAGTGTGTAAATCCTTTCTTTTTTCATCTTTGCAAATCTATTCATTTTTAATAAAATAATCTTGATTCTAAAAAATTATAAATAGGGTATTTATAAATATCCGCGTTTTGAGCCACGGTCCCCATCAGTAGAATGACGGCCTGTGGATTCGGCATGGCCCCTCTCATGTTAATAACCCTCTTATAATCCCTGTTCAGTCTTTCGATCCAGTTCGTGGTATAAATCATTCCCCTGATTTCCCTTTCATATTTGAAGTATGTAAAATAAAACCTGTACCTGTCGTGCTGGTATCTCTTTAGCGGCGGGTAACTCTTTTGCCACCTTTGTATGAACTCCTTAAATACACCGAATGCCTTTTCCGGCGTGATGTCCCATTGGTCAGGAGAGCAGATTTGTTTGAGTTCCTCCATAACCT
>NZ_LARL01000055.1:0-22693 GCF_000980295.1 Odoribacter sp. N54.MGS-14
GTCGAACATGCGGCAAAATCTACCAGTATATGAGTTTCGTATTCGTTAGTTGCAAACTCTTCAGCAATGGTGGATTTCCCGACACGTCTCGCACCCTGTATCAATACGGCAGTCCTGCCTTCATCCGTCCGCTTCCATTGCAGAAGCTCATTATATATTTTCCTTTTGAATATCATATATCTGCACAGTTATCAATATAGAACAAAGATAACGAAATCTGCATATATCTCAAAATGTTTTCTTTGTAAAATGACATAAATCTCAAAATCTTTGTATGATAAAAGTGAATCTCAATTTTAATATTTTTAAAAATAGCCTGATTCTCAAAATGCTTTACTAAGCAAACACCTTATCCACCAGATTGACGGCTTCCGTCTTCTTGCTGTCAACGATTTGTAGGTTCATCGTTTTGCCGGAGGATATGGAAACGAGTTGATCTGGGAACGGGTAAAGAGAAGAGCGTTTTTCAGGGTATTGGCTGTTATGATTGTGTTGTTGTTTTACAGATATAAAAAATGAAGGAATAAACAAAGGAATCGGCAAAAAAATTACAAAAATCATGAAAATTTGCAACCCATTCGCAACCTTCTTTTTTGTTTTTTGGAGAAAACTATCATTTAGGTTCAAGTAATTGGCATTCAATAGCCTAATGAGTTATGAAATGCAGTAGGTAATGATTTGGCGACCTATCTTCTGCAATGATATACAACGCTTTGCATAACTCGAATAACCTGTTGTAAAGATAAGGGTATATCGTGAGAAAAAAGATTTTTCTCCAAATTATTTTCATAGAGCCGTCCGTTGGGGCGGCTTTTTGTTTTCCGTGTATTCTGTTTCTATGATAAATGCAGTCCCCGAAGACTACGTTTTTTGTTTTCGCCCCGCTTCTCCGTCTGCACATCCTCCACTTATGCCCGTGTATTATGTCGGGATCGGTTGTTCGTTGTCAGCGGCAAAGGTAGTTCCGGGCTTCCACGGACAAAAAAGGTCGGGGCGGCAAGCCGTTTAGACGACAATCTCCACACTTCCATTTCATTGCAGGTAGTATTCTCGCCATAAAACCTTGTTTGTCCTAAGCCCTACCTTTTTACGCCACTGAAACGAAAACGACCGACCCGACGGAAAGACGCATAAAAAAAATGTCGGATATGCGAGAAGCAGGGAAAAAGAAAATGGAAACTCAACTTCCTCACCTCTGGAATCCGCATAAAATCAAAAAAAAATCAGATAAGATGAAACTGAGATACAAAATATCAATTTGGGTGGCACTTGCACTCGCAGGCTCTCTCCTTTGGGGCGGAAGCGTCTGGCTTTGGCTGGCAGGGATATGTGCAGGGAAATTCCTCATTCGGCTACTCCTAACCATTGGATCGGCGGTTTACTGTTTTCTGTCATCGCCCTGGTATTCCTTATGCCGGTATTGATGTCGTATGGAAAGAAACCGGTGAGGGATAAGCTTAATCGGTGATAAAGTCTTTGGATTGATGGGTGTAACTGCCTTTGGAAGGAATGATCAGAATCAGTAAGGAACCTAAGATGATGATTCCTCCGTAAATATAATCCTGGGTGTCCAGCTGTGGACGCATGGCGGCATAATAGAGGGCTGCGATCACTTCCAGTAAATAAGTGAGCACAGGTTGAAAAGCACGTACAGCCATAAAGGTTTCTGAGGTGGAAAATTTTAAAGTTGCATAATAGAGGTAAGTAGTGGATGCATTGATGAATAAACCGGCCAGACAGGCGCTGATAATTGTTTCCGGATGGATCATTTCGGGCAGGTCGGGGAGGAGCGTTAGAAAACTCAAGAAAGGAGGGAGCCGATCCCCGAGAAAAAATTTCAGGAGAGCTATGGCAAAGAAAAAGACGATCAGAGACAGGCCTCCGTAAAACATCGTATATCCTGAAATACCGCATTTTTGCCGGACGCTGGTATCCGGATTCCAGATGGTGGTTTCCTCCACGACGATCGAGCGGATGCAACTGGCTGTCGCCGACAGCAACACCAGGATGGAGACAATCACACGCATGTGTACTGGAAGGGAAAAAATAAATAATATAAATCCGAGCAATATAATGAGAATGCCCAGGAAATCCCCTTTATAAGGTATTCTTCGAAAAATGGCATAGGCCAGAATGTAAGTGATTATAATCTCTATGTTGAACAGAAGACTGGTCTCTGTCGAAGTGATATAAAGGAAGGTAGAGATCATCGTGAAACTGCGGATGATCTGCATAATGGTGTACAGCCAGGAGTATTTTACTCCGCTTTTCCAGTTTTGGGGCATGACCTGTTTGCGGATGATCATTAAAGTGACACCGGTGGCGAAAATCATAAAAGAGGTGAATACCATAATATTGACATCGTATTGCAAAACACAAAACCGGTTGACTACATTTAGAATGGCCCAGACGATAACAGTGGATAATGCGAGAAGTACACCTTTCATAGATCTTGTTTTCTAAAGCAGTTCGAATGTCTGTTGTACGTAGAAATGTAAAGATAGTTTAAGCTTTGGCCAGAGCTTTGTTCGGTAGTGTTGGTATACCGTGGCCGGTGTGCTGCCTCTGACGGTTGCTGTGAGTCGGATAAGTACTGATAGGGGCCGTTCCTTTTCCAGGTATACAGAGATACATAGAAAAGGAACAGCGTGAACAGAGTTTAACGTTTGGGACGGAGAAGATCCAGGCCCAGTTCTTTTTCGGATATTTCCCGCATTTCTATTTTCCTGATTTTTCCGGTAACCGTCATCGGGAAAGCATCGACAAATTTCCAGTATCTGGGGATTTTGAAGGTTGCGATTCGGCCTTTACAATACGTATGAAGCGATTCGGCCGATACGTTGTAGCCCGGACGGGGTTTGATCCAGGCCATCACTTCTTCTCCGTATTTTTCACTGTATACACCGATAACCTGTACGTCGGAGACCCCTTCGTGGACGATCAGAAAATCTTCGATCTCTTTGGGAGAGATATTTTCTCCACCCCGGATGATCAGGTCTTTGATACGTCCGACTATACTCACATAGCCGTTTTCATCCATGACGGCGATATCACCGGAATGAAGCCAGCGGGTTTCGTCGATGATGGCTTTGGTGTCTTCGGGATTATCCCAGTAGCCTAACATCACCGAATATCCCCGGGTGCAGAGTTCCCCGGCTGTACCCCGGGGGACGATTGCGCCGCTTTCCGGATCTATGATTTTAATCTCTACGTGGGGGTGGACGGTACCTACCGTCGTTACCCTCAGTTCCAGCGGATCGTCCGTACAGCTTTCGGTAGAAACCGGAGAGGTCTCTGTCATGCCGTAACAAACACAAATTTCTGTCATATTCATCAGGGATTGTACCTTGCGCATGGTATCGATCGGACAAGGTGCACCTGCCATGATACCTGTTCGGAGAGATTTTAAATTGTATTTGGCGAAATCGGGCAGATCCAGTTCTGCAATAAACATGGTCGGGACACCGTATAAGGAGGTACACCTTTCATTTTCGACAGTCTGTAACACCTGTTCCGGATCGAAAAATTCTCCGGGAATAACGATACAGGCCCCGTGAGTGACGATAGCCATATTGCCCAATACCATACCGAAACAATGGTAAAAAGGAACCGGCAGACATACGATATCTTTTTCCGTGTATTTCAAGCGTTCCCCGATGAAAAATCCGTTATTCAGGATATTGTGATGGGAGAGAGTCGCTCCTTTGGGATAACCGGTTGTACCCGAAGTATACTGGATATTGACAGGATCGTCGAATTGCAGGGAGGCTTCCCGTTCGGCCAGTCGGGCATCGCTCACCTGAGAAGCGCTCGATAAAAAAGTTGCCCAGTCGCGGTCGATGATGACGGTTTGTTTGGGATAAAGACAATCCGGACGGAGCTCGTCCAGCATTTTGATATAATCGGTTTTCCGGAAGTGGGAGGAAGCGATCAAAAGATCGATCCGGCTTTGTTCCAGGGCATAACGCAAACCCGAAAGTTTGTATCCCGGATTGATGTTTACCATAATAGCCCCCATCAAGGCTGTGGCATATTGTACCAATACCCATTCGTAGCGGTTCGGTGACCAGATGCCTACCCGGTCGCCCCGGCGAATCCCGTGGGCCATCAAGGCCTTGGCTACCTGTTCGACTTGTGCCAGAAATTCACTGTAATTGGCCCGGTATTGTTGATACTCGGAAATCAAAGCAGTCCGTTCCGGAAATTTTGCTGCTATTTGTCGCAGATTCTGACCGATTGTCTCTCCTTTCAACGGAATATCTGATATTCCGCAGGCATAGGATAATGTTGCTTGCATAGCTATTAATTTATTGTCGTGTTTTGTGTGCAACCACAAAATAACGACAATAAAATGAAACAACATAGCTTATTTATCAATAAATGAGATATTTACACAAATGACGTCAAGGTGTGCAAAAATTTTTGTCTTTATTTCACAAACCGGAAATAAGTGTGAAAAATAAATGGATGGTTTCTATGCCCTGGAATATCGATAAGCGACTTTTCAAACTTGAGCTGTCTTTTGAAAAAAGAAAGATTGGCGGAGCTTCATTTCCTGATCCCTGTTATCGATCAGAAACGAAGCTCCGCCAATCGGCAGAATGACCCTCAAAAGGAGGTTAACTACAACAAACCGTTGGATAGTTTCTTGTTATCAATGAGCCCACTCAGCGAAAAAATCGTTGCCTTTGTCATCGACGATGATGAAGGCCGGGAAGTTTTCTACGCGGATTTTGCGGACAGCTTCCATACCGAGTTCTTCGAAATCGACCACTTCGACCGATTTTATGCTGTTCTTAGCCAGAATGGCTGCCGGTCCACCGATCGATCCCAGATAGAATCCGCCATGCTTTTTGCAGGCATTAGTGACGTCGATCGAACGGTTGCCTTTGGCTACCATGATCATAGAACCACCTAAAGACTGGAACAGATCGACATAAGGGTCCATACGCCCGGCTGTCGTCGGTCCGAAACTACCTGATGCCATGCCTTTCGGAGTTTTGGCAGGACCGGCATAATAGACCGGATGTTTTTTGAAATATTCGGGCATCGGTTTGCCTTCGTCGATCATTTGTTTGATCCGGGCATGGGCGATGTCCCGGGCAACGATCAGGGTCCCTGATAGGTTCAAACGGGTTTTCACCGGATATTTGCTCAGTTCTTTCAATACGTTTTCCATCGGTTGATCGAGGTCGATATTGACCGCCGGAGTTAAAGCAGGACTTTCTGCCGGCAGAAAACGTGCCGGATTCTTCTCGAGTTGTTCGAGGAAAATCCCTTCTTCCGTGATTTTACCTTTGATATTCCGGTCGGCACTACAGCTGACTCCGATGCCGACAGGACAAGAAGCTGCATGACGCGGAAGACGGATCACACGTACATCGTGTACCCAATATTTACCTCCGAACTGGGCTCCGATACCTTTGTCCCGGCAAATCTTCAAGATCTTTTCTTCCCATTCCAGATCCCGGAAAGCACGGCCACCTTCATTACCCGAAGTGGGGAGATGATCGTAGTAGCCTGCCGAGGCTTTCTTGACTGTGGTCAGACAAGCTTCGGCCGAAGTGCCGCCGATGACTACCGCTAAATGGTAGGGAGGACAGGCCGAAGTACCCAGATCCAATACTTTTTGCTGGATAAATTTAGTCAGGGTTTCTTCGTTCAATAAAGCTTTTGTCTGCTGGTAAAGGAAAGTCTTATTGGCAGAGCCCCCTCCCTTGGTGATGAACAAAAATTCGTATTTATTGCCCTGTGTGGCATAAAGGTCGATCTGTGCCGGCAGATTGGTCCCGGTGTTTTTTTCTTCTGTCATGGTAAAAGGCACTACCTGGGAATAACGCAGATTGCGGTCCCGGTAAGTTTCGAATACCCCTTTGCTGATCGCTTCGGCATCATTGATCCCGGTCCATACGTTTTCTCCCTTTTTACCGATACAAATGGCCGTACCGGTATCCTGACAGGTCGGTAGTTCCCCTTCTGCCGAAACCACTTGGTTCATCAACATGGTGTGGGCAACGAATTTATCGTTGTCACTGGCCTCCGGATCTTTCAGGATGTCGGCTAATTTTTGCAAATGAGCGGCGCGCAGGTAAAAAGAGACGTCTGCATAAGCTTCGCGAGCCAATAACTCTAACCCTTCACGCTCTATTTTTAAAATCTTACGTCCTTCACATTCGATCGTTTTTACATAATCTTTTGTCAAAAGGCGATACACTGTGGTATCATTTTCAATAGGAAACGGTTCCTGATACTTAAATTCTGCCATACTTATCTGGATTGATTTATGAATTCATTATTTGCGCAACGAAATTAAAATTAATAAATGAAAATCCCGAGAGTTTTAAAGAAAAATTTCTGTAATTAGAAATGATCTGAATAAATCACGGAGGAATATATGGATTTTACTATTTTTGTAAAAATTAACGGCAGAATAGTTTTATCCGTTTATACTTTTTTATTTTGAATATGAATACTGAGGTTGTTTTTATTATTATCGTTGTTTTTTTAGTTGCTGATTTTATTGTAGAACGGATTTTGGAATGGGTGAATATGCGGGCTATGGCGCCTGTATTACCTGAAAATCTTAAGGGAATTTACGATGAAAAAGAATATGCACGTTTTCAGAATTATAAGCGCGAAACGAATCGTTTCGATCTGATCAGTTCCACTTTTTCTTTTATCGTGATGATGGTGTTTTTGTGTACAGGAGGTTTCGGTTGGTGGAATGCCTGGGTGGTGACCTGGACAGATCAGGCGGTTTTACAGACCTTACTTTTTATGTTGGGCTTGTCGCTGGTTTCCGGGCTACTCGGTTTGCCTTTCGATTGGTATGCTACTTTTCATATTGAAGAAAAATATGGTTTCAACAAAACGACAATGAAGACCTATGGATTGGATTTACTCAAAGGAATGTTGGTTTCCGGGGTGATCGGCGGACTGTTGCTGTCGGCTGTCGTCTGGTTTTATGAATGGGCTGGTTCTTTCTTTTGGTTGTATGCCTGGGGAATAGTTTCTGTATTCTCGGTTTTTATGGCTATGTTTTATTCCCAGTTGATTGTGCCTTTGTTCAATAAGCAGACTCCTTTGGAGGCCGGGGCTTTACGGGATAAAATCAATGCTTTTGCAGAGAAAGTGGGCTTTAAACTGGACAATATTTTTGTAATCGACGGATCGAAGCGTTCTACGAAGGCAAATGCTTATTTTACCGGTTTCGGTCCCCGCAAACGGATTGTCTTGTATGATACCCTGATAAAGGATTTGACCGAGGAAGAAATTGTTGCTGTCCTGGCCCATGAAGTCGGACACAATAAAAAACGGCATACCGTTCAATTTATGCTGGCATCTGTGATTCAGACCGGCGTGATCCTTTGGTTGTTTTCGCTTTTTGTCAACCAGCCGGCTTTGTCAATGGCTCTGGGAGGTGACCGGGCCTGTTTCCAATTGGGATTGATCGCTTTTACAATCCTCTATTCGCCGTTGAGTATGATATTGGGATTGGTGATGAATGCCTGGTCGCGGAAAAATGAATATCAGGCAGATGCTTTTGCTGCCCGGTATTACGATGGTGAATCGCTCATTTCCGGCTTGAAGAAGATCTCTGTGAAGTCTTTAAGCAATCTCACCCCCCATCCACTGTACGAATGGGTATACTATTCGCATCCCTCTTTGTTGAAAAGAATCAGGGCGATCGGACAGGTAGAAGCTGTGGATGCCGAGTAAATCCGGTTTACCTGAAATATAGGTATGTTTTTTCTTTCTATTCCGATTCCGGATTTTATACCGTCAGACCGGTCCGTTAAGACTTTCGTTGATTTTATCGGTTTTTCTCCTGTTCGGAAAAACAAAATCTTTTGTTTTTCTTTCGCTTATTCGAAGAACTCACTGAACGGCGGAACCCCTTACTGCGCAAAAAACTTTACGTTACGTTTCCGTCAGACACCATCGGTCGTTCGAAAAACCGAACCGGATACTCGTTCCCGCTCCAATGGTCTTCCGGCATTTTATAAACTCCAATTCATACTTCCCTCTCGAACTCAAGCGTATAAACGAAGCTATCGGCCCGGTAATAGCCGATATTCCATTCCAGAGGGCGTCCCCCCGGGTCATATACAAATCGTTTTCGGATGAGTATAGCGTCCCCGGGCTTGATTTCAAGCTTCTGAGCCAGAAATTTGTCGGCAAGCTGGGCACTGATTTCTTCTTTCGAAATTTTTGCAACAGAACTATAATCTTGTTCTAATATTTCGTATAGGGGACGGGAAAAATCTTCATTACCGGTCAGCCCTATCCGGGGATTGAAATAAGAGATGAAATAAACGAACGGAAATTCCGGATTACCCCGTAAACGCTCCAGTTTTAATATTTTCTTTTCATCGGTGATGGAGAAAAAACGACAGATCTCTTCTGAAGGAAGCGCCCAGCTGGTATGTAATTCATAGTTGGTCGGTTCGATTCCCTGCGCTTTCATTTCCTGGGTGAAACTCAACCAGTTTTTGGCTTTCGAGCTGACCGATTGGTTGACTACTATAGTACCGATCCCTTTTTTTCGGACTAATAACCCTTCAGTGACCAGGTTGTTGATCGCCTGGCGCAGCGTATTCCGGGAAATTCCCAATTGTTTCGACAAATCTACTTCGTTGGGTAACATCTTCCCTTTTTTATACTCCGGTTCCCGGATGATGTTCCTCAATTGATTTTCTATTTGTAGATATAAAGGTATCGCACTATTGTGATCGATCGATATTTTCATGATTGAAAAATTTAAGCAAAAGTAGGAAAATTGTACTTGCGAAAGTAAAATTTCATTCTTATAAATCAAAAAAAGTAATTGTTTTTTAGTAGTATGTTTGGATAATATGCTGATCGTTAGTTTGTTATTTGTTCGGCTTGTGTCGGTAAAACAATAAAAAGAGATAAACTTTGTAACAATAAAAAGAATGCACTATATTTGTCAATGTATAAATGTCTATACATATTAATGTGGTGAAATAATGGAATATTTATTAGGAATCGATATCGGGGGAACTCATGTAAAAGGTGGGATTGTCACAGGGACTACCGGGAAGATGGATCAGAGGACTATAGTTTATGAGAAAATAGATGCCGGAGGCTCTGCAACTTCGATTATAAAGGGGATACTTCGGGTGATTACAGCATTGAAGAAAGGGCGTTCTGAAAACGAATGGCGGGGTATAGGAATTGCTATACCCGGGCCTTTCGATTATACCCGGGGAATAGCTGCTATTCATGGGGTACAAAAATTCGATGCCTTATTCGGTTTGGATTTGAAAGAGGAAATAAAAAGGGTATGCAGTTTACCGGTTGTCTTCCTGAACGATGCTTCTGCTTATGCTTTGGGAGAATATTATGGGGGAGCGGCTCAGGGGAGTGAGAGGAGTATGGTCGTTACGGTCGGGACCGGACTGGGAAGTACGTTTATGGCCCGGGAAGAAATATTGGACGAAACGATGCCCGCCGTTCCGGAACACGGGTATTTGTATAATATTCCTTTTCGGGATAGTATAGCGGACGACTATTTTTCTACCCGCTGGTTTGTAACGAACTGGAATCACCGCTTTCCCGATAAAGCGGTGATGGATGTGAAGACATTGGCGGAATATGCTTATCGGGGAGAACAGGCTGCTAAAGTCCTGTTTGAAGAGTTTGCCGATCATTTTACCGGATTTATAGCTCCTTTTCTGAGACATTTCTGTCCGGACTGTTTGGTACTCGGGGGAAATATCATGCGGGGTGCCGATTTATTTCTGGAACGGATAAAGTCTGAGTTGGAAACCCAGGGGATCGGAGTGAGAATAGATACTTGTCGTTTATGGGAAGATGCTCCGCTGATCGGGGCGGCGATGTATGCGAATCAGGTCTTGGGCCGGAGTGGGATGGAAGGAGAGGCGGTAAAGAGAAATACAAAACAGTATCTGGCTCCTATGAAAGCACAGGCAACTCCCCGGGGAGTTTATGATTTGTATCCGGCTTTTCCGGTCGGGGAGAATAAGATCCGTTCGGGGATAGGGTGTTTGGCCGATTGGATAGAGCGACACGGGCAGGTGGTTATCGATGGTTATGGAGGAGTGTTTTGGGACGAACTGGTGAGCGAACTGGGAGATGAATTTCGTCGGAGAGGGAAGTGTGTACGTTGGTTCCGTACCGATGTCGCGATGCGGGATGCTCGGACGTTGGAGGAAATGCTCGCTCCCGATCTGGGAGGAGAAGATCCGTTGTTCGGCCGGATGACGGAGAGACAATTGAGGGATTGGTTTGATCCCGGGAAGTTGAACGCTTTTAGGCCGGACCAGGAGGCCGATATCAATGTGCTGATCGGTATAGGAGCTGCTTTGGCCGGATGGAAAGCACCTTTGATCTATGTCGATGTACCTAAAAATGAAATACAGTTTCGCATGCGGGCCGGGTGGGTGAAAAATCTGGGTATGAATAAACCGAAGAATAATCAGCAAACCTATAAACATTTTTTCTTTGTGGATTGGGTTGTGCTGAACCGGCATAAAGCGGAGTGTCTGCCACAGATAGAGCTGATTGTGGATGAACAACGCAGGGGACAGCAATTGCTGATGATGAGCGGGGAGGATTTGAGAGAGGGATTACACCGGATGGGAAGAAATTTCTTCCGGGTTCGCCCTTGGTTCGAACCCGGCGCATGGGGAGGGCAATGGATGAAACAACACATCCCGGGATTGAATGAAGAAGTGCCTAATTTAGCCTGGTCTTTCGAATTGATGGTTTTGGAAAATGGACTGATGTTCGAAAGTAACGGATATCGTTTGGAAGTTTCTTTCGATTTTCTGATGTATAACGATTACCGTCAAGTTCTGGGAGAATCGGCCGATGTGTTTAAAACCGATTTCCCGATTCGTTTTGATTTTCTGGATACTTTCGATGGAGGTAACCTGTCGGTACAGTGTCATCCCCGGACTACGTACATCCGGGAACAGTTTAATATGCCTTTTACACAGGATGAGACGTATTATATCCTGGATAGCCGGCAGAATCCCCAGGTTTATCTGGGATTTCAGGAAAATATCCGGCCTGAAGAGTTCGGCGAGGTATTGAAACAGAGCCAGGCAGAAGGTAAGACGATAGACATTGAAAAATATGTACAGAAATTTCCGGCACACAAACACGACCTTTTTCTGATACCCAACGGAACGGTTCATGCTTCCGGAAAGAATTGTATGGTGCTGGAAATCAGTAGTGCTCCGTATATTTTTACTTTTAAAATGTACGATTGGCTGCGATTGGATTTGAATGGGAAACCCCGTCCGCTGAATGTACAGCGGGGAATGGATAACCTCTATTTCGAACGGAAGGGAGAACGGGTGGCAAAAGAATTGGTTTGTCATCCCGAGGTATTGGAAAAAAACGAACATTATACACTCGAACATCTGCCGACCCATGAAAAGCATTTTTACGATGTCCATCGGTATACCGTCGAAGATGCGGTGGAAGTAGAAACTGAAGGGAGTTGCCAGGTTTGGATGGTGGTGGAAGGGAAAGCAGTAAGGGTGGAGACTCGCGAAGGAATGAGGCAACGCTTTAATTATGCCGAAACGTTTGTAATTCCTGCTGCTGCCGCTACTTACCGGATTATAAATGAAACACCGGGAGAAAAGGTGATACTGGTAAAAGCTTTTATCAAAAAAGGATATGGGTTTGAATAAAGTCGGAAAGAAGTAGGATACCGGCAAATTCAGAAAGGGATTTTGCGTACATCGGTTTTGCATCCTTGTAGAGGGAAAATATACTTGTAAATTTAATATATACAAACTTAAGAAAAATTCTTAAGTTTGTAAAAAATATTCTATAGACGGATGGTATGAAGAATAAGATGCAAATACTGGGACGTATATCGTTGGGATTACTGATCTGTATAATACTGGGACAGGGAATTTGGTTGTATCGGGTACGTGAAATGGAAAATCATGGATTCGAGCAGACGGTCGGCCGGGGCCTGAACGATATCTTGTGGGTGGAGGTGATTTTCCTGATCGGGTTTATCGTTTGTTTAGTTTGGCAAAGGGTTGTGGCGAAAAGGATTGAACGAAGGACACTGGTACAGATGATGGGGAAGACACCTTCGGAAGAGATACCTTTAACGGAGTGGATGGCAGTGATCGACGGTAAGCTGCAATGCGAGGGGATTGCTTTGTCTGTGGAGGAGGAATTGAAATTGAATACGATAAAAACGCACTTGGTGGAAATGGCTGAAACCATCGATATGCAGCAGAGTGCTTTAAAGACCTCGGTATGGAAAATCGACCGGGAAAATATCGATCTGAAATCGGAGATGGAAATGATCGTTGAGTTGTTTTCTCTGATCCGGCCACAGGCACTGGTGGGTTACCAAATCGACGAAGGAGCGGAATATCCTTGTTTGGATAAGGTATATTTTTATTATCTGATCCTTTGTTTGGTAGATAAAGCTATTGTATCTGCCGGAGTTCACCCCGTAGTGAGGATCGAATTTTATACCGACAAGAAACATTATATGTTGACAGTCGAAGATAATGGCAGGAAAATAGATCCGGGAGACAGGCAGCCGGAACAATCCACCGGGGCGGGACTGGCCTTCGTCGTACAGCAAGTGGTCGGTGGTTATGGAGGAAAAATCCGCTTTATAAGTAAACCGAACGGAAACAAGTGTGTGATCACTTTACCACAGAAACGGAATTAATTGAAGTACGAAACGGCGATTACCGCTCGCTCCTCTTTTCTTGAAGGAAGGGCATAAAAAATAGAGAGGAACTTGAGAAGAGAGTCTGGCAGACAATCTTACTTCAAGTTCGCTCTCCTCTATATGCAGTGGAGTATAGCGACAACACTAGAGATGGAGTGTTATAATCTCGGAATGATTGTTTTCCTGAGATAAGGCATAAATGGTATTTTCTTCGGCACTATAGCTGATCGAAGAACAAGCATTTTCCAGGCGGTAAGTACGCACGTGCGAACCGTTCCAGTCGAATACCAGTATGGTTTTGCCTTTGTCGACGTCCAGATTATGTTGTTTTAGCGTCCGTCCTGAATACAGGGCATAGATGTAATCATCCGATACAGCCAGATCACAGAACCCGAAAATATGATATTTGGAATAATTGACCGGATGGACTAAACCACGGCCTTTGGGACGGTGACGGTTGAATTTTACCTTGGCAGGGGTCAGATGCACTTCATTGACACGGGTCAGTTCGTTACCGTTGATTTTGCAGATGTCCAGGCAACCGGTTTGCATATTGGCGCAGGCCAAGCGTTCGAGCGTCGGTTTTACTGCTAAGGTATTGCTGGCATAAAATGCACTTTTGAGCGTATCCGTCAGAGTGGGATCGGCACAGGCCGGATAACTTACACTATAGGTGTCGTCTCCGGATACTTGACTGATGCAATAACGGCCTTGGGTATAAACTCCGGTCGACAGCAGGCGGTCACCGATCCGGATGGCTCCGATAGGGGTCTTGTTGTTGTCGGTGAGGGAAGTGAACGTAGGCTGGTAACCCGGAGTCGCATATTCGTTCAAGTTAATTTCCACGAACTTTTTAGTTCCGAAATCGAATGCCGAAACGATGTCTCCGTTTAGGTTCATACTGATAAAATACATGCCTTCTCCTTCGTTTCTGCCTGCCGGTACTAAACGGGTAACGGTTCCGTTTTCGCTGTCATAAATGGCGAAACGGTAAGCGCTACTGGGAGTAAGAAAAGCATATAAGTTTCCTTTTTTTACAAATTTATAAGGAGAGATAATGTTCAATGCCTCCACATCGATTTTGTCTGTTTGGGCATATTGAAGCTCTGTCACCTTCGTCCGTACTAACGGAGAAGATTCGGTCTCTAAGGTCGGATCGGATTGACAACTGCCGAGCAGAAGAGCAGGGATGATGAAGTAATATAGTTTTTTCATGTTAAATCTTATTGAAAACTACTTAATCCAAAATGAGTACCTACATGACCCTCTGAATCAATACCAAAACATACCTGTCCTACATAGATACATCTGGGGGCTGGATCAGATTCTTTTTCAGCTAAAGCATCTATATTATCAAAGGTAATACCAGTAATTGTAGATTCTTTAGAAAACATAAAATTAATAGACAATGCGGTCAGAATAATAATTCCTCCCATAAAAATTCTGGCTTTTTTTCTCATTTTTATATTTATTGGTTTTTGCGCTACAAAGTTAGGAAAAATTCTTAATTTTGTAAAAAAAGGGATATTCTTTAATATGCTAAAGATTTAAGATATGAAAAATAATATGAAAATTATGGGCCAATTGTCCGTTGTCTTATTGATATGTGTGCTATTAGGACAAGGGATGTGGTTATACCATGTGCGCGAAATAAAGCTTGGGGAATTTCGTGAAAGTGCAAATTACGTTTTATTAAATACAACTTATAGATATTTATATGATGAAAGTTTGAATTATGCTAAAAATAATAGATTAACGTATAGTTTGACAATGGACAATTATTTTTATTGGTATTATGACAATAAAAGGGATTCTATTCCGATCAAATCTCCCGATATGGTTGATAAATTAGGAAAATTGATCACCTATGATTATTTGAATAAGCATGGATTATTTGATATTTTTCGATTGAACGGATTGTATATAGAGTATTTAAAAGAAAAAGGTATTACTGAAAATCCCATATTAAAAGTTTTGAATATTGAGGGAGAAGAATTACAATCTACAGGAAATCTAAAGAAAAATTGTAATTCTATTATGACCCTTCCTATCGAGTTAGGGTATAAGAATAAACATCAATTATTAGCAACCTTCGAACTTCCCTTTGTTTTCCGTGCTTTAAGTGGTATTTTATGGGTTGAATTGATATTCATGATCGGTTTTATCTTCTGTTTGGTTTGGCAGTGGTGTTCGATACGGATGACAGTGCGTAGTGCGCGGATACAAACGATGGGAATGACGCATTTGGAACATGAATTGAAGAAGCCTTTGGCAACGATGATTTCGGTAGTAAATGGTATTCTGGAGGGGAAAGATTCTGTCTTATGTCCCCGGGATACGACAAAATTGACTATGGTAAAGGCGCGTTTGATGAAGATGGCGGATATCACCGATACGATGCTGACTTCTCTAAAGACTTCTGTATTGATGATAAACCGGGAAGTGATCGATCTGAAATTCGAGATGGAAATGACGACCGAAATGTTTTCATTGATCCGGCCTTACGCACGGGTGGGTTACCGGATTGCTGAAGGACTGGAGTATCCATGTTTAGATAAAATATATTTCAATTATGTCGTTGTTAATTTGGTAGATAATGCCATTAAATATGGCGGTACTCATCCCGTGGTGAAAGTTGACTTTTATACTATCGGTGACAATTATGTGCTGACCGTCGAAGATAACGGTATGGGAATCGCACCCAAAGATCAGAAGCAAATTTTCAAACAGTTCTACCGTGTAAAAAATCAACAAGTGACCCAAACTACCGGTTTCGGATTAGGCTTGACTTTTGTCCACAAAGTAGTTTGTGCATACGGAGGAAGTATCCGGTTGGAAAGTGAATTGGGAATCGGCAGCAAGTTCACCATCACCATACCTCAATAGCTCACGGGGACAGGGCAGTGAGCTATTGTTACGCTTTTTCAATTTTCTCAACCGGTAACCCTGTATATTTGGATATGGTGTCGTACGGTAAACCGTCTACTTTCATTTGGCGGGCTATAACGAGCTTCTCTTTTTCTATACCTTCCACAATTCCTTCTGCTCTTCCAACTTCTATGCCTTTTGTCATTCCTTCTTCAATTCCTTTTGCCATTCCTTTCCGGATAGCGCTGTTATATAGTGTTTTCTCGACACTGATGATATCCCAGAATTTTTCGTAACCCAAAAGCTGTGCTTCGGTGAAAGCAGATTCTTCTACGGCGTTCACGGCTTTTTTTACTTCCGGATTGGCCAACAGCTCAGGCGGCACTTCGCGGGTATGTTCATTGATTTCCGTCAGGAAACGAAGCCAGAGTACTTGCATTTTCTTCTCAGAATAGGTATGTGGGTTGAATTTGGGCAGTTCGACGAAAATCAAGTGTAGGCCTTCGATCACTTTTTCAGTGTGTTCCATGTGTACTAGCTGATAATAATGATAAAAGCCTTCGAGCTCAGGCTCGAATACTTCATTTACCAGATTCAGCGAATATACCGGCTGCAACAGTTCGTATTCCTGACCGGTGTCGATTTGCCGTACATAGGCCTTCGAAGCATTGAACAATACCCGTTGGCGAAACTCCGGAGACCAGATCATTTGCATCTCGACGATAAACTGACGTCCTTCTGCATCGCGGCAGCGGACGTCCACGATACTGTTCTTGCGTAAAGGATTTTCCGGTACGAGTTCGGCCGGAAGGTATTCTATCTCCCTGATCTCATGCCTGGGGTTTAAGGGCAACAGGGCGTTCAGCAAGCTGATCACCAGGTCGGGATGCTCGCCGAAAACATGTTTGAAAGTCAGATCGGCTTTAGGATCGAGATAACGCATAAATTTCCTTTTCTTTTTAATTTAAAGCAAATATAAGAAAAAATAGGCAAATAAAAAATACTGTGTTTGTGAGAGAAAAGATAGCGCAGGGCCCTGTCCCCCGTGGGCTATGTTATTTTAAAAATAATTATTTAAATTTACCCCATGTTATAGATCGGGTCTATTGTGAACTCACTCAGTTGTAATTGGTATTTAGTATGAAAAAAGTTGGTGGAAAATTATTGGGATTTGTTTTTGGTGTAGGTATATTGTTTGCTCTTTTGCCAGAGAAACAGGCCGGTGCTCAGGATTTACTTATTAACATTTAATAAAATCGTATGAAAAAAGGAATTTATCTTTTGGGATTAGGAGTCTTGCTGTTGCTGTGTATGGATTTACAGGCAAAAGTACGTCTGCCTCACTTCTTTTCTTCCAATATGGTATTGCAAAGGGATATGCCTATCCGGGTGTGGGGAAAAGCGGATAAGAATGAAGTGATTTCCGTCGCTTTGAATGGAAGTGTGCAAACGGCAAAAACCGGGAAGGATGGAATTTGGAGGGTGGAATTGCCTGCTATGAAAGCCGGGGGACCTTACGACATGCAGATCGAATCCGCAGAGGAGACGATCGGTTTAACCAATATATTGATCGGAGATGTTTGGGTTTGTAGCGGACAATCGAATATGGAGTTCGGTTTGAATAATGTTATAAATGCCGGGCAGGAGATTGCTGCCTCCACTTTGCCGGATATCCGTCTGTTGAATGTTCCGAAAAATATGCAATCGAAGGAGCAGTTCGATCTGGAGCCTTGCGAATGGACTGCCTGTAATCCTCAGACGTCTCCTCTGTTTACGGCTGTCGGTTACTTTTTCGGTAAAGAATTGCAACCCGAAATCGGAGTGCCTGTCGGATTGATTCATACTTCCTGGGGAGGTACCGATATAGAAACCTGGACCAGCTGGGAGACGGCTGTTAAAACCAACGACACTTATAAAAAATATGCCGGAAAGGATCAGGAGAAAGCGATGGGGTATTCGATGGATAATATCAGGTTATATAAAGAAGCCTTGAAAAAAGACAAAGGTTTGGTTCAGAAATGGTATGTTCCGGCTTATAAAACCAAAGGGTGGAAGACGATGGCAGTGCCGAAAGTCTGGGAGGCAGAACTGGCGAACGAAGATGGGATTGTTTGGTTTCGGAAAACCATTGATTTGCCGGCGGGTGTGACAGGAAAAAAAGCCAGAATAAATCTGGGGGCAGTGGATGACGAAGACCTGACCTATGTCAATGGGGTGAAAGTAGGAGAAATGAATTTCTGGATGCCCAACAGGTCTTATGAAATTCCGGCAGGTGTCCTGAAAGGGGGAAATAATGTGATTGCTGTTCGCATTACGGATACCGGCGGCTTGGGAGGAATCCTCGGTAAAGCTGAGGAAGTATACCTGGAAATCGATGGACAGAGATATTCGCTTGCCGGTGATTGGGTGTATAAGCCTTCGGTGGTGACTTCGATGTATAAAGTCAGTGGGATTAGTCCGAATAGCTTCTCTTCCTTGTTGTACAACGGGATGGTGCATCCCTTGATCGGATATGGGATAAAAGGGGTGATCTGGTATCAGGGAGAGAATAATGCGGGCAGAGCTTATCAATATCGTACGTTGTTTCCGGCTATGATAAACGATTGGCGGCAGCAGTGGGGATATGAGTTCCCTTTTTTGTGGGTACAATTAGCTAATTTTATGGCGGTGGAAGATCAGCCGAAAGACAGCGATTGGGCAGAACTTCGTGAAGCACAGAATATGACCCTGAGTTTGCCGAAGACCGGACAAGCCGTTATTACCGATATCGGTGAGGCTTTCGATATTCATCCCAAAAATAAACAGGAGGTGGGGAAACGATTGGCGAAAGCAGCTCTGCAGGTTGCTTACGGACAACCTGTTTTGGGAGAAGGTCCCGTTTATAAGTCTATGAAAGTGGAGGGAGAGAAAGTGATCCTGACATTCGGGAATGTCGGCGACGGATTGACGACCAGCGATCGTAACCGTTATGGGTATGTCAACGGTTTTTCCATTGCCGGAGCTGATCGAAAATTTGTATGGGCAAAGGCTTACATCGATGGGAATAAAGTCGTTGTTTTCAGTGAGAAAGTACCGAATCCGGTAGCTGTCCGTTACGGTTGGAGCAATAATCCTTATGACGACAACCTCGTAAATAGCGCCGGTTTGCTGGCTTCTCCCTTCCGTACAGACCAGTGGAAAGGAATTACCGAAAAATGAGCAGGTTTTTCTGGTTTGACAGAAAAGATCAGTAAAGGCTACGGTTTCTGGTTAGTGCTACGCTGAGTGGTGGAACTTCGTTCCGGGTAAAAAATTCCCTTTCAGAACCGCAGGTTCGCCAATCAGGAGCCTGCAAGGCGACATTGACCGGAAACGAAGTGACACGGATCCATTTAGAGGTGCTCCTTCATCACTTAAGGTTCTTGACGCACTTTATAAACCAATTTAATTCCCGGACTGAATTTTACGGAAGAATCGGTTGGGGGTTGGTATAAAATTTGTTTGCAGGAGGCATGATAGCAAAGGATTGAATAGATAATGAAATATTGACCTGATGAAAGCGATTATTATAACCATAGGGGATGAAATTTTAATGGGACAAATTCTGGACACGAATTCGCAATATATTGCCCGGAGTTTGACCGATATGGGGGTAGAGATTACAGAGATTTTATCGATCCCGGATAAGAGGGACGAGATTTATGAGACGGTGGAATATGCGATGTCTGAGGCGGATTTGATCATCGTAACCGGAGGTTTGGGACCCACGAAGGACGATGTTACTAAAAAGGTACTCGCTGAATATTTCGGTTCACAGTTGAAAATGAACGAGGAAGTATTCGCTCGGCTCGAAGAAATGTTGAAGAGGAGAGGATTGACTATGAACGAAGGAAATCGCTCCCAGGCTTTATTGCCGGATAATTGCCGGATTTTACGTAATGATAAAGGTACAGCTTCGGGAATGTGGTTCGAAAAAGGCTGGAAGTCACTGATCTCTTTACCGGGAGTACCCTTCGAAATGGAACATTTGATCGATACTTCCGTGATGCCGGAATTGAAAAAGAAGTATCCGCATTTACAATTGGAATACCGGATGCTGAAAGTATACGATGTCCCAGAATCCCAATTGGCACAAATGCTGGAAAATTGGGAAGATGCCTTAAAAGAGGGATTGAAATTGGCTTATCTTCCTTCTCCGGGACTGGTGAGATTACGTATTACGGCGAAAGGGGAAAGTGTAAAACACCTGGATGAATGTTACGAAAGCCTGAAAGAAGTATTAAAGGACGTGAGATATGCCGAGGGAGACGACGTTCTGGAGAAACAATTAGGCGAACTGTTGCGTAATAAGAAAGTCACTATGGCCACGGCCGAGAGTTGTACAGGAGGTTACATCGCTCATTTGATCACTTCTATTGCAGGGAGTTCGGATTATTTTAAAGGAAGTGTAGTTTCCTATGCGAATGAGGTGAAAGTAAATGTATTGGGAGTGAATGCCGCAGATTTGGAACGGGAAGGAGCTGTGAGTGAGGCTGTGGTATTACAGATGGCCGAAGGAGTAAGAAAGATCACCGGAGCAGATTATGCGGTGTCGACCTCAGGCGTAGCAGGACCGGGAGGTGGCACGCCGGAGAAACCGGTAGGGACGGTTTGGATCGGAGTAGCGACACCCCGGAAGAGTTATGCAAAATTGTTCACTTTTTCGTTTACCCGCGAAAGGAATATAGCGAAGGCAGCCTCTAAAGCCATGGAAATGTTGCTGGAAGAAGTGAGGGAAAACGAAAAGTAGAAGAGGATATGATGAAGCGACGTTATATGATACCTTTACTGATCCTTGTTGTTTTAGGCATTGCCTATTGGGCGGGCCCCCGGCTACCTCGTACGGAATTGAATACGGACCTACCGGATCTACCGGTTGGAATCGACCGTATCAGTGAGTATGTGCAGGACAGGGAGGCTCGGTTACCGGTGAAGCCCGATAATCAGGGAATCATTTTATGGGGAGATTTGGTTGCTCAGCCTACAACCTACGTATTGCTTTATCTGCATGGATTTACGGCCAGCCGTTTCGAAGGCCAGCCGATCATATCCGATTTTGTAAAAGAATTTAGAGTGAATGCTTATCTTCCCCGGCTGGCGGCCCACGGCTTGCAAGGTACGGAGGCTATGCTCGGTATGACGCCGGCTAATCTTTACAATTCGGCTAAAGAAGCCTTGGTGATCGCTCACAAATTGGGGAAGAAAGTTATTATAATGGGGACATCCACCGGTTGTACGTTAGCTTTGATGTTAGCGGCCGATTTTCCCAGGCTGGTGGATGCCCTGATCTTATATTCACCGAATATTAAAATTAAAAATCCTATGGCCCCCTTGTTGAGCGGTCCCTGGGGATTACAGATCAGCCGGGCCGTACATGGAGGGAAATATGCCGTTTCGGATGATCCGGCAGATAGTGAAGATTGTAAATACTGGTATTGTAAATACCGCTTGGAAGCACAGGTTTATTTACAGCAACTGCTGGATATGAGAATGAACCGACGGGAATTCGAAAAAGTCTCTCAGCCTGTTTTTTTAGGTTATTATTACAAAGATTCCGATCATCAGGATGAGACGATAGAAGTTAAAGCGGCGTTGAACATGTTCGACGAATTAGGAACTCCTAAAGACGAGAAACGGGCCGTTGCTTTTCCGAATGCAGGCGTACACGTTATTGCCTGTGGTTTATCGTCGAAAGCTATTCCTGAAGTCAGACAACAAACTTTCGATTTTGCCCGTCAAGTTTTGGGTATGAAATAATTCTTCCAACACGTTTGTCAATAAATTATACAAGTATTGTCTGTTTTTTTGACAGATTTAAGGTGCTGTTTATTTGATAAATATCTGAATATAAATTTATTAGTTAAATTGGCATGTCGATTGTGGATCTAGGGTAAAATCCATATTCCTATGATCGATATTAAATTATTTGTACGCAACCTGATTCACAATAAGCTTTATTTTGCTATTACGGTTTTGGGATTTGCTATCGCATTGACTTTTGTACTGGTGTTGAGTGTTTATATTCGTCAGGAACTATCGGTAGACCAATTTCATCAAAATAAAGACCGGATTTATCGGGTGGTCGATGAAGAGGGATCGTATTGGGGGGCTGTGATTGGTAGCGAACTGCAAAGTAAATATCCTGAGATCGAATGTTATACAAGATATTATAATCAGAACTATATGGTAGAAATTCCTCATCAGGAAAAAATCCTGATGCAAACAGCTCTGATCGATTCTTCATTTTTCCGGATGTTCTCCTTTCCCTTGATTAAAGGCGATCCTGCTACTGTGTTACTCGATAAGAATAATATTGTACTGACGCGTTCTTTTGCCCATAAAGTTTATGGTTCTGAGGATATTCTGGGAAAAGAAATTGTTATCAACGGTAAACATCGGCTGATCGTTACAGGCGTTATGGAAGATCTTCCTTATAATACTCATTTTGGGGTTACAGAAGGATTTGTCCGTTTCGATCTATTGGCAGATATTTGGGAAATGCCACGGATATTGGAAGAAAACGGTAATAGTTCTTTCGGATTATATCTCCTGACTTATCCGGGTACGGATATCGTTTCAAAAAAGGACATTATCCTGCGGGATTTTAAGAGTACTTACTGGAAATATCGTGATGGTTTTAGTAGTAAACTGGATTTTGAACCATTGAGTGCGGTATATTGGGGAGGAAAGACATCTAATAGCAAAACACAGGGAAACAGCAAAACAACCCTGGTGGGATTGTCCGTAATCGCTTTATTGATTTTGATATTGGCTTTAATAAACTACAATAACCTTTCCATTGCTCAGACTACGAATCGGGCCAAAGAAGCGGCTATCAAAAAATTGTTAGGAATCAATAATACGACCTTGTTTTGGCAGTTTGTCGTAGAATCATTGATTCTGTGTACTTTTTCGTTTGCGATCGCTTTGGTATTTTCCTGGATTTTGATGCCCTTTTTTGAACAGATTTTCGACACCCGTTTGTTTTATCGGGATATGTTGACCTGGGGTAACGGAATTATATTTCTTCTGTCGCTTCTGTTTTTCGGAGGTCTTGTCGGTCTTGTACCTGCCTGGATTATAACCCGCTTCAAACCTATA
>NZ_LARL01000052.1:0-21102 GCF_000980295.1 Odoribacter sp. N54.MGS-14
CTAAAACTCACAAATTGGGCAGTTAAAGAGTTCTGCTGTCTGATACAAGAGGATAAATTGAATTGATAGAACTCACCTGTAATAAATAGATGACAGGAGGTTGTTTTAATTTTAAAATGAAGAGATATGGCTTTTAAAATTGCATTTTTTGATACAAAACCTTATGACAGGGCTTCGTTTGATGAGGTGAATGAAAAATATGGTTTTGAGATTCTGTACCACAAAGGGCAGTTGAACCGGAATAATGTGGTCTTGACCCAAGGAATGGATGCGATCTGTATTTTTGTGCATGACACGGCGGATACCGCAATTATTGAGCAAATGGCCGGTTACGGGGTCAAACTGATCGCTTTAAGGGCTGCCGGATATAATAATGTAGATTTGGCTGCTGCTAAAGATAAATTGAAAGTGGTTCGGGTACCTGCTTACTCTCCTTATGCAGTTGCCGAACATGCTGTTGCACTGATGTTGGCTTTGAACCGGAAAATTCATCGGGCTTATTGGCGTACCCGGGATGGTAATTTCGCTTTACATGGCCTGATGGGATTCGATATGAATGGGAAAACAGCCGGAATTATCGGGACTGGGAAGATTGCACGGATTCTGATCCGGATTTTGCAGGGGTTCGGTATGAAAGTAGTGGCTTATGATCTTTATCCGGATGAAAAATATGCCCGGGAGGTCGGGATCTCTTATGTTTCATTGGATAGTCTGTATGCACAAGCAGACATGATTTCTTTGCATGTTCCCCTGACTGATCAGACCAAAAACATGATCGACGCACAGTCTATCGCTAAAATGAAAGAAGGCACGATAATCATAAATACGAGTCGGGGACAATTGATCCATACCAATGCCTTGATCGAAGGGTTGAAAAGTAAAAAAATAGCAGCTGCCGGATTGGATGTTTATGAAGAAGAAGAGGGGTATTTTTATGAAGATCAATCGGATAAAATTATCGATGATGATGTCCTGGCCCGTTTACTCTCGTTCAATAATGTCATCGTTACCTCACATCAGGGATTTTTTACCCGGGAAGCAATGCACAATATTGCAGAGACTACCTTGCAAAATATACAGGATTTTATCGATGGAAAGACATTGGTAAATGAAGTTTCCTAAAAATAACCTGGATGTTTAAAATTAAAAATTTGCAATTTATATATACTTTTGTCACAGATTTTATAAACTGAAATTTATCGTACCGATAAATTTAAACCGATGGATTCAGAAGAAATTTATAAGCAGGCTATTTTATTCCGGCGTTGGTTGCACCGGCATCCCGAAGTTTCTACCCAGGAATTTCAGACGCAAGCTTTTGTCATCGACGTACTGAAGGAATATAAAATACCTTATAAAACTTACGGGACAGGAATTATAGCCACTTTGGGTGAAGGAGCCGATTGTGTCGCTTTACGGGCTGACATGGATGCGCTGCGGGTACAGGAAGATACCGGATTACCTTATTGTTCGGAGACTCCCGGGCTGATGCACGCTTGTGGACATGATATGCATACTGCTATGTTATTGGGGGCGGCTATTATTTTAAAAAGTAAAGAGGCAGAGTTGGGTGGGACCCTGAAACTTGTTTTTCAACCGAGTGAAGAAAAACGTCCCGGAGGAGCAAGATTATTATTGCCTCATTTGCTGGAACCTCCCGTACCGAAAGCCATATTCGGTCAGCATGTATTTCCCGGATTACCGGTTGGACAGATCGGTATACGTCCGGGAGCCTTTTTTGCTTCTTCCGATAATATTATTTTTGCAGTGGAAGGAAAAGGGACACATGCGGCCATGCCTCAGCTGGGGTCCGATCCTATTTTGGCAGCTACGGCCCTGATCCAGTTTTATCAGACTATTATTACTAAGTTCCGTAATCCTCTCATCCCGGCAGTGCTTTCGATTACTTCTATTCATGGGGGAACAGCCAATAATGTGATACCGGATCGGGTAGAGGTGATGGGCACGGTGCGTACACATGATAATGCGTTGAGGCACCGGATTTTTGAATTGATCGATGAGAAATCTCCGGCTATTTGTGATTTATACGGTTGTCGTTTTGTACCCGATATGCCTTGGAATGGATTACCTCCGTTGGTCAATGATCCGGTATTGACAAAGGAAGTGAAGAAGCTGGCGGCAGGCTTGCCGCAAGTGCGGCAGATCGTCGAATCGGAACCCTTGACTTTAGGGGAAGACTTTGCTATTTATTTGCAGGAATTGCCGGGTGTTTTCTGGACTTTGGGGGTGCGGCCACCGGAAGCAGAGGAAATGTGTCCTTTGCATAATCCGGGAATGGCACCCGACGAGCGGGCTATACGGGTCGGAATCGATATGCTGGTTGCGACGGGCTTGCGTTTTTTGAAAAAAGGATAGCCGTACAAGGACCTGTTTTAAAGGTCCTTGATTTTTATGATATTGTAGGAAATATCTTTGTCGTAGACATCCGTTTGGTCGATCTTTTTGATGTATTTTACTACCCGGATCGTGACCGGAAGTATGATCACTTCATAGAGGGATTTCAAAAGAGCTTGTGTGGCTATCATAACCAGTAAAGCTTGAACAGGAATCAGTCCTCCGAAAGCGAGTGGAAAGAAGAGCAGTGAGTCGGCACTCTCCCCGGCAATCGTGGATAAAATAGCCCTGAGAGAAAAATATTTCCCCTGGGTAGCTACCTTCATTTTGCTCATGATATAGGCATTGAGAAACGATCCGAGTAGAAAAGCCAACAGACTGGCAATAGCTATCCGTGGGGCCAGACCGAATATGAAATTGAAACTTTCTTCTCCCTCCCAAAAAGGTGCTGCAGGCAAAGTAATAGCCAGACGCGCAAAACCGATGGTTAGAAAATTCATGGCGAAACCACTCCAGATAATGAGCCTGGCTTTTTTGAATCCCCAAACCTCAGCGATACAGTCGTTGATAATATAAGAAATCGGAAATACAATCAACCCTGCAGTAGCCGTAATGGGACCCAATTGAATTACTTTGGTTTCCAGTAGATTGGAAGCTACTAAACATACATTGAATAAAATCCCCAATAACATGAAGGGGAGAGATACTGTTTTTTGCATAATTCTTGTTTTTTACGTGGTTGAGCAAGCACACGCGGTAAAGTATTACCGGATATAAGATCGATCAGAACCGGTAATCGACACACGCCCTGTCCACTTTGACCGGTGCGATTAAAGTTTTGACGATTTCCTGATGGGCCGGGTGGTTGGCATATACCTCCAGAGCGTGAAGATCGGCTACTACTGCTTCCAGACTGAAATCCCATTTTTCTTCCGGGTTGACATTGATACCTACCTGCATTTCTTTTAATTCAGGAATCACTTGTACCAAAGCTTCCAGACGGTCCCTGATTTCCTGTAACCGGACGTTTTTATGCTCACTTTCTTCCAATTTGAAAAGTACGATGTGTTTAATCATGGCATTTAAATTTGTTGGTCAAAGATTGAGACACCGGGAGGCAAACATAAATTTTGCCTTCGGAGCATATCTTACCGGCGTAAAGATAGTGAAAAACCTTAAAAAGAGAATAGAAACCGGAAGCGTTTTACAGGGAACCGATGAATCGAAAAATTTTTACTGAAAAAATGTATTTTGTGTGTTAAATTCTTGTTAAATTGAAAATAATTTTCTAACTTTAGGACAAGAAAATAATTTAGTCATCTCTTAATAATAAAAGTCATGAGAACGCGAGGTAACCAATTATTGATCCAGATTCTGTTAATGATTATCATTACTGTAATCGTAGCCTACACTTGTATGAATTTGGCCGAATTAGTGAATATGTATTCCGAAGCGATCGGAAAGGCAATTACTCAAATCAATGCGGGATTCTGATTAAGGTGTAATTCTAGTTATTCGGGTCTTTTGAAAGCAGTGAAATAACTGAAAGGGAAATTATGGCTCTTCTCTAAAACTTTGTCCTTGTTTTTTCGTTAAAGTTTCCTATATTTGAATTTATTTTAGATTTCGAGCTATGCTGAAAAAGATTTTATCCAGTACCATTATTAAATTGGTGTTGGCTGTTATTGCCGGTATTTTATTAGGTTTTGTCGTAGGGGAAGGGTTTATGAATGTCGTTGTCACCCTGAAATATATTTTGGGACAGCTTATTTTCTTTATGGTACCCTTGATTATTCTGGCTTTTATATCTTCTTCTATCGCAAAAATGAAAGGGAATGCTTCACGGATGCTGGGATGGGCATTAGGATTGGCTTATCTTTCGTCTGTCGGAGCTGCTTTTATGGCCATGTTTTTAGGCTATTGGCTGATCCCGTTACTGACTATTAGTCCGGCTACCGAGGGGTTGAAAGAAATTCCGGAACTGGTTTTTAAACTGGATATTCCTCCGGTGATGAGTGTGATGACGGCTTTGGTGGTGGCCATTATGGTTGGCTTGGCTACTGTTTGGACAAAATCTCAGATATTTGAGACTATTTTGGACAATTTCCAAAAAATGGTATTACTGCTGATCAATCGGATTCTGATTCCGATTTTGCCTTTTTTTATTGCTGCAAATTTTTGTGCCTTGAGTTATGAGGGATCTATCACCCGTCAATTGCCGGTCTTTCTGAATGTAATGGGAATCGTTTTGACCGCGCATTTTATTTGGTTGTTCTTTTTATATCTGTCTGCGGGTGTGTTTTCCGGGAAAAATCCCTGGCAGGTGGTACGGTATTATGGTCCGGCTTATCTGACAGCAGTGGGAACGATGTCATCGGCGGCTACTTTACCGGTTGCGCTTAAATCTGCCAAAAAAAGTCCTGTACTCAAAGGAGAAGTGGTCGATTTTGCCGTTCCTTTGTTTGCTAACATTCATTTATGTGGTTCTATATTGACCGAAGTGTTCTTTGTCATGACGGTATCGTTGATTCTCTACGGGGCTTTGCCGGCTATGTCTACGATGGTGCTTTTCATCGTTCTGCTGGGAGTTTTTGCTATCGGAGCTCCGGGAGTACCTGGGGGAACGGTTATTGCTTCTCTGGGCATCGTTATTTCCGTATTAGGGTTTGACGAAACCGGAACCGCTCTGTTGTTGACTATTTTTGCTTTGCAGGATAGCTTCGGGACAGCTTGTAATGTGACCGGCGATGGGGCTTTGACGCTTATTTTATCTAAATTGGATAAATAATTATCATTTATGAATAATACAATTGTCGGAATGGGAGAGGTCCTGTGGGATATGCTCCCGGAAGGTAAACAACTAGGCGGAGCTCCGGCTAATTTTGCTTACCATGCTTCTCAGTTCGGGTTCGATAGCCGGGTTATTAGTGCTGTCGGGGATGATCGGCTGGGAGACGAGATCCTGGAAAGTTTTGACGATAAACAATTGAAATATTTCATTCAACGGGTTCCCTATCCGACGGGGACGGTACAGGTACAACTGGATGAGAACGGAATTCCGGGTTACGAGATAAAGGAAAAAGTGGCCTGGGACAATATTCCCTTTACTCCCGGATTAGAAACGCTGGCACGCCAATCCCGGGCGATTTGTTTCGGATCGTTAGCACAGCGTGACGAAGTGTCGCGTGCGGCAATTAACCGTTTTCTCGATGCGATGCCTGAGGAAAATTCCTATAAGATCTTCGATATCAATCTCCGTCAGGGTTTTTATTCTCAGGAAGTGCTTTGTAGATCGTTCGAGCGGTGTAATATTCTGAAATTGAACGATGAGGAATTGATAACGATTAGCCGGATGTTCGGATATCCGGGGATCGATCTCGAAGATAAATGCTGGATATTGCTTGGGAAATATAACCTGAAAATGTTAATTCTTACCTGCGGGATCAACGGAAGTTACGTCTTTAGCCCCGGTGCAGTTTCATTTGTAGAGACTCCTAAAGTTAAGGTGGCCGATACCGTCGGAGCAGGAGATTCTTTTACGGCAGCTTTTTGTTCGGCTATTCTGAAAGAACGTTCTGTACACGAAGCCCATCAATTGGCGGTAGAGGTTTCTGCCTATGTGTGTACCCGACACGGTGCTATGCCCGAATTACCCTCTGAATTGAAAAACAGGTTGGTATAAAATCGGTGATCCCTTTGTCTAAAAGGGGGAAGTGGTTTGTAAGCTGAATGGTTGCCGAACGATGAGGATCGGTACAGTTAGGGGGAACGGTGGGTATATTTTGTGTCGTTTTCTGATTGGATTGAGGTATTAATTTTTATTTTTGTGTTTCGTTTTAAATAGGATGATCGGTATAAGAAAGTTATACGGAAGATCATCGGTTAGGATTTAAGTAATTTATAGTGAATTTATAATGAACACAAAATTTTATTTTCCAATTTTAGCTCTGGCTTTAAGTGTAGCCGCTTGTAACGACAAGAAAGCAGCTACCCAAACCGGAGGGATTGATGTTGCTAATCTGGATAGATCGGTAACTCCTAATCAGGATTTCTATCAATTCGCCTGTGGTGGATGGATGCAGGCACACCCTTTGACCGATGAGTATGGACGGTTCGGCTCTTTCGATCTGCTGGCTGAGAATAACCGGAAGCAGATGCAAGGGTTGATCGAAGAACTGGCAGCTAAGAAGCCCGAGCCGGGAAGTGTTGCCCGGAAAATCGGTGATTTGTATAATATGGCTATGGATACCGTCAAGCTCAATGGAGACGGAAGTACTCCTATCCAGCCGGTATTGGAAAAAATAAAGGCTGTAAAAACTCCGAAGGAAATGGTGACTTTGGTGGCTGAAATGACCCGTCAAGGTTTTGGACCTTATTTTGGTATTTATATCGGTCCGGACGATATGAACAGCAGCATGAATCTGGTGCAGACCTATCAGGGAGGTCTGGGGCTGGGTGATCGGGATTATTATCTGAAGGAAGATGAGCACAGTAAAGAGATCCGTACCAAGTATCAGGAACACATCGTGAAGATGTTCGAGTTGGCCGGTTGGGAAGAAAAAGAAGCCCGGCAGGCTGCTGCCGACGTTATGGCTATAGAAACCCGATTGGCCGAAGCTGCCTATGAAAAAGTAAAAATGCGGGATCCTCATGCCAATTATCATAAAATGTCGGTAGAAGAATTAAAAAAAGAAATTCCCGGAATAGATTGGGAGGTTTATTTCGCTACATTGGGGTTGCAGGGGATTACGGAATTGAATTTGGGCCAACCCGAGCCTGTTAAAGAGGTGGCTCGTATTTTGAACAATACCGACCTGAAAGTCCAGCAAGCTTATTTGGAATGGAAAGTGATCGATGCAGCCGCTCCCTATTTGAGTGACGATTTTGTTGCAGAACATTTTGAATTTAATGGAAAGGTACTTTCGGGTGTGAAGGAAATGAAACCGCGCTGGAAAAGAGCTGTCGCTGCTGTAGACGGGGCTATGGGAGAAGCTGTCGGACAGATGTATGTCGAGAAATATTTTCCTGCTGCTGCCAAAGAACGGATGGTGAAACTGGTAGGTAACCTTCGGAAAGCTTTGGGGGAACGTATTCAGGAACTGACTTGGATGAGCGATGAAACAAAAGCCAAAGCGTTGGAAAAATTGGCGGCCATATATGTTAAAGTCGGCTATCCGGATAGCTGGAGAGATTATGCCGCTTTGGAAATTAAAAACGATTCCTATTGGGCTAATATTTTACGGTCTAACGAATTTGAATTCGATTATATGCTGACGAAAGCCGGCAAGCCTGTCGATAAGACCGAATGGCTGATGACTCCTCAGACTGTAAATGCCTATTACAATCCGACCACCAATGAAATTTGTTTTCCGGCAGGTATTTTACAGTATCCTTTCTTCGATATGAATGCTGACGATGCTTTTAATTATGGTGCGATCGGAGTGGTCATCGGACATGAGATGACACACGGATTCGACGATCAGGGGCGTCAGTACGATAAAGACGGTAATTTGAAAGATTGGTGGACTGCCGAGGATTCGAAAAATTTTGAAGAGAGAGCTAAAGTGTTGGTCGATTGGTTCGATCGGATAGAGGTCTTGCCCGGACTTCATGCCAACGGACAGTTGACCTTGGGTGAAAATATTGCGGACCATGGCGGATTGCAAGTGTCTTTCCAGGCATTTCATCATGCAATGAAGGATCAGCCGCTAGGGATTGTAGAGGGTTTTACCCCCGAACAGCGTTTTTATTTGGCTTATGCAAATGTATGGGCAGGAAATATCCGCGATGAACAGATTCGTTTGTTGACTCAGATGGATGTTCACTCTTTAGGACGTTGGAGAGTGAATGCCGCTCTGCCACATATAAACGGCTGGAATGAAGCTTTCGGTATACAGGAAGGAGATCCGATGTATCTGGCACCGGAAAAACGGGCTTCGATCTGGTAAATTGTTGACCGCTCATGCCTACCAGGAAGTAATGCATATCGCAATCGGATATATGAAAATGCTGGGGAAACTGTTGAATTATATCGTTGGGCTTCGGAAACAGTGACAGAATATGCCCCGTCGGGACGTATGTTTTCTGACAGGTCCTAACATGGCAGGGAAGTCGACTTATATGAAAACTTTGGGGATGGCGGTTTATTTGGCACATGTCGGTCTGCCGGTACCGGCAGACCGACATGAAAACGGTAGTTTTTCAGGGGTTATTTTCAACGATCAGTTTCACTATTCGGGCTCCTGATCCGACAAGCTGATCCGGAGCCTTTTAGGTCAGGTATCTGTTGGCAGAGGCATTGGCCTGTAGAGGATATACCAGTATAAAACTATTCTGTTGGAAATATTTGTTCAGATAACCCGGGATACGATTCATGCTGGGATTAAAAGAGATACCATTGTGGCGGCTCATTACGATCCATAAATTATCGTCTTTGTGAACATCCCGGAATACAATCAGAAAATCTTCCCAATCGCTGAATTCGGTAAATTCCATTTCCCCACCTCGTTTCCCAAGCAATGTTTTGAGGCGGCCGAGGGTATCCGAAGAACCGTAAAATATGGCTTTGGCCCCGGTATTCTGAATAACGTTCCACACCCGGGCAACCCATTGGGGAAATCCGGCCTCTTTTTCGGCTTGAACAGGGATGACTACCAGATGGCGCTTCATGGTAGAGAGGGGTTGTGCTGGTTTATATATCAACGTAGTAACATCGCTGTAATCCAGGATACCTTCCGTGATTCTTCCCAAAAAAGAACTGGGTATTCCCTTTTCTTTGTGTAGTCCCAATACCAGGTCAGTGATACGGTGTTCGAGGATCACACTTAATATGGCGTTCGTTACATTCAGGTCATAGCGTTGCAATTCCTGAAGATGGGTATCTGTCGCTGCTGCCGTTAAGGCTGCATTTTCCAGCAGACGCCGGGATTTCTTCAATTGCTGGTCGTCTCCTGAAACTTTATTGTCCAGAATATTCAGCGCATATAAATGATGAGTATTCTTTTTCGATTTAGTAGCCAAACTGAGATTCACCAATTCTTCTGCCGTGTCTTCGTTACTCAGCGGGATTAGAATACGTTCTTTGTGGTCTCCTGTTTCATCGGTTTCGGATGAAGCCGTGGCTGCCAGATTATGAGCCCCTCTTTGAGCAGAGAAGGAAGCCATTGTACAGGTAACCAGGATCATCAGGATCGTGCCGTTCAATACGCTTTCATTTAAGAGACGGATTGGTTCGCCTTCGGGGGTTTGACCGAGAATGACGTTATATCCCACCATGACGGCAGCCAGCGTTGCTGCAGCCTGGGCATTACTCAGCCCGAAAATGATTCTTCGCTGGTCGACGGACATACGGAAAGTTTTTTGAGTCAGCCAAGCTGCAGCATATTTAGCTATTGTGGCGACAATGATCATGACAATACCGACTTTAATTGTATCGAAGCTGGTGAAAAAAGCCCGGTAATCGATCAACATACCTACTCCGATCAGAAAGAAAGGGATAAAAATCGAGTTACCGATAAACTCTACCCGGTGCATCAGCGGAGAACTCCGGGGAATCAACCGGTTGAGGGACAGACCGGCCAGGAATGAACCGATAATCGATTCGATACCGGCTAGTTCGGCCAGATAAGCACCCAGAAAAACCATGACCAAAACGAAAATATATTGTGATATGCTGTCCTGTACATGCTTGAAAAACCAACGTCCGGCAATAGGAAATGCGATTACTACAAATAAAACGAATATGACGATCGATATACTCAATCGGGTCCAGAAATGTTCTCCAATGACACCGGTTGCCATGCCTACGATTACTGTTAAAACAAGTAATGCCAGCATATCGGTAATCATAGTGCCTCCGACGGTTATCGTAACCGATTTATCTTTCGTGATTCCTAATTTACTGATAATCGGGTAGGCGATTAAAGTATGTGAAGCGAACATACTGGCCAATAGGATGGAGGTTTCCATAGAAAAATGAAGTACGTAAAGGCCGGCAACGATTCCCAAAGCCATCGGAATCAAGAACGTATACATACCGAAAACGAAACTCCGGCCACTATTTTTCTTAAAATCCCCCATGTCGATTTCCAGGCCGGCCAAAAACATGATGTACAACAAACCTGCTGTACCCGATAGAATAATACTACTATCCCGAAGAACCAGGTTAAGGCCGTTAGGCCCGATAATCGCACCCGCTATAATCAATCCCAATAAATGAGGAATTTTCAGTTTGTTGAGGAGCAAAGGGGCTGATAAAATAATTACCAGTATCAATAAAAATTTCAATACCGGATCAGTCAGGGGTAGTTCGTGGGAGATAACAAAAGGTAACAACATCTCTATGTGCGTTTTATAATAATTAATATCTATTTCTGTTCGAAACTTTTCTGTTGTAACAAATATATGAAAATGCTTACTTTAAAATAGAAATGATTTATTTTAATTTTCTGAAATAATTTAGGGAAGTAGGCTATTTTTTCTATTCGCCTGATAATTACTGAGACGCGCACTAAAATGGTCGGTCGGTGTTTAGTTACAAGACTACGATACCTGAAATTAACTAATAAAACTTTTGTAATCTTTCCTGTTTTTATAAAAAACAAAAATACAATGATTTATGAGTTTTTAAGAAAAAATATAAAGATCTTTGTCTTGAATTCAAGTAGCTATGAAAATGAAGAAAAAATATGGATTTAGCTGGGGTATCCCTCTGTTTCTGATAGCAATGATCGGTATATTCCGCATGATACCGTCTTGGGCCGAGGCGTATGCCTGCCTGTTTTATCCCTTTATTTCGACTTTGCTCTCTGCTTTTTCTTCTTTATTTCCTTTTTCTGTGGGCGATTGTTTTATCGTCGGTACTTGTCTGTGGATTTTGATTTATCCTTTTTATGCCTGGCGGAAAAGAAAAGGGGCGAAAAAAACAGTCGGGACGATCATACGTGTCCTGATGTGGGTATATATTTGGTTTTATTTTGCCTGGGGATTGAATTATTTCCGTTTCCCTTTTTACGAGCGTACCGGTATAGCTAAAGCAGCATTTTCGGCAGAAAAATTTCAGGATTTTCTAACGGGATATGTCGGCAAACTGAACGAGAGTTACAGTAAGGCAGGAGATACGCTTTCGGGCTGGTATTTGGAGCGATATACGACGGCCGGCCCGATGAGTAAAATTCCTGTTGCCGGAGTTATACAGGAAGGATATGGAAAGATGGCTTCCCGTTTCGGTTTAGTTGAACCTGGAAAATTTTTACGGGTAAAGCCGATGTTGTGGAGTCGGTTGATGTCCCGGGTGGCTGTGACAGGATATATGGGGCCTTTCTTTACTGAATTCAATTTGAATCAGGAGTTATTGAGTGTCGAGTATCCTTTTACTTATGCTCATGAGTTGGCTCATCGTCTCGGGATCGCCAGTGAAGCCGAAGCCAATTTATACGCCTATCTGGTTACTTCTGCTGCTCAGGAACCTGCTATTCGTTTCAGCGGTTATTTCTCTATGCTGGGCTATGTGGTAAACAATGCCCGGAGATTACTTACAGAAGAGCAGTACCAGGAAATTGTAAAACGGATCCGACCTGAAATAGTAGAATTGTATAATAGCCATCTATTATATTGGCGTGAAAAATATAATCCCGGTATGGGACAAATACAACATCAAGTGTACAATGCTTACCTGAAAGGGAATCAGGTGAGTAGCGGTACTAAAAATTATTCTGAGGTAATCGGATTACTGATGTCCTTGCAAGAAGATCGAATCGTTTTGTAATAGTTATTTATTTTTTATGGACAGCAAAAGTTGCCTGCCGATTAACTTTTTGTTTTCCCGATAAATTTCAGATTTGATGATGCCTATTCCTTGGGCATACCAGGTAGAAATTTTATAACGTGTCGTTATACCTAAACAAGTGGTCTGTAGGTTAGATTCGATTTTATAACAAATAAAATCTCCTGCTGGTACTTTTATACGGGTTTGAGCCGTTACAACCCGGTTCTTTTGACTTATTCGGGTTTGCAGACTGCTTTGTTGGATGGTCATATATCCGTCTTCGAGGTGTTGTCCGACAGAGAGTGAACCGGGAAGTAAGAAGCCCGGGCCGGTGAATTGGCAGGTCTCGTTTTTCCGGATGTGAATAAAATTGGGCAGATAAGTATTCACATGCTTTTGTACACAGGAAGTGGTAAATGAAAAAGAGGGAATGACCACAGTTCGTTTTTTATCCCAAAGGGTTCCTGTATAGTGAATGACTGACAGCGAATCAGTGTTTTCGATCTTTTCTGTCGTCTGTTGGAAATAGTACCTCTCTGCCTGTTCACTGTCGATTTGGTAAAGAAGTTGTGTTCCTTTGTCGACGGAACAGAAAGGAGCTTTATGGTCGGTGATCCAGGCAGAACATGTGAGATATAAAATCGTAAAGATAAAGAACATTTGATCTTTCATAAACGGACGTTTTAATTGGAATACAATAAGTTTTGATAGATTTTGATTGATGTATACGTAATAGATTGAAAATAATTGTTTTAAAAAAAGAAAAATAATTATCTTTGTCCAGCTAAAGAGATATTTTTTTATCCAATTAAAACGTCCCTTTCTTTGAGGTGAAATTCCGATCGCAGCTCGTCCTTTTCTGTTAGTTATCCATCGGGAATCGTCTTGATTCGTATTCATCAGGTAGGTGGGAGGGGTGACTTTACCGGCAGGAGTGAAAATTATCGACGGTAAAAGTGGTAGGTTTAGTTCGTTACTAATTCTGCATTTAGCGTAAATATGTATATAAATAACTTTATGAAATATCCCGGATTTTCACTTGAATGTTGTCTTCCAAATCCAGCATTGCATTGATCAGAAAGAGATACCGGAATCGGGGGAGGTCTCCGAGGCCGATATCCTGTTCTTTTATGATGCCTCTTTCGAGAAGATAACGACGTTTCGTGCCATTGAGTAAATAAGTAGAAGGGGTAATGTATTGGTTTCCATCGTAAAAAACGACATTACTGTAACTGGTATCGGTGATCCTACCGTTTTGATAAATCAGGATTTCGTCGCATGTTCCTTTAGATTGCTGCAATTGGATCAGTTTATCCCGATCTGCATATTTAAAAGTATAATCGATGCCGCTGCCGTCGACAAGTTTTAAAGTATGAACCCGGCGGGGAGAGTAGGTTTCGAAATCGATTTTTCTGATTTCCTGATCGTAAATGATGCGGCATTTTAGGGTACCGAGACGCTTGTCTGGCGGTATTGATTCGGAGGATAAAGGAAGGAAGGTACTGTTCCCGAAATGTACCCGCTGGGTGTCGGTTATACGTTGCCAGTGAAGTTCGGGATGTATGAAACGGCCGTCGACAATTTTCAGACTTTCTATAAAGGCGTTTTTTATCATTATTTTATTTCTATTTCTGGATGGGTAAGTAAATTTTTTCGAGTATTTCCTGATATTCTTCTTTTGCCTGACTATTGACCGTAATACCACCGCCACTGCGGAAGTAATACCGGTTATCTACTTTCTCTATAAATCGGATCAGTACGGCACTATCGAGCGTTTGGCCGTCGAAATAACCGAATACTCCTGAATAATATCCCCTGGGCAATCCTTCGGCTTGACGGATCAGCTTTTGGGTTGCTGCTTTAGGGGCACCCGAAATAGAACCGGCGGGTAATAGCTTGAATAAAAGTGTTCCCAATTCGTTTTGCCATCCGTCGGGTAATTGCCCGCTGATTTCCGAGCTGGTTTGTAATATCTCACCCTGGGAAGTGTGAATCTTTTCTACGTAACGAAAGCGTTTCACTTGTACACGAGTGGCTACAATATTCAGATCGTTCCGGATGAGATCGACGATCGTATAATGTTCGCATGTTTCTTTATGATTTTGAAGCAAGCGGTTTTCTGCGTCGGGTAAAGTGGCATCGATGGTTCCCTTCATCGGGTAAGATAGGATCTCATTATTTTCGATCCGGACGAAGCTTTCGGGAGAAAAGCAAACCAATCGGTCAGGAAGTAAAAGTTTATAGCGGGCCTGACTGTGATAAAAGATTTGTTCTAAAGTGAGATTGGTTTCGATGGGGGTTCTTTCGGTCAGGTTGAGCAAAAAACTATCCCCGCGTGACAGGCCTTGATGTACGATCCTGAATTTTTCCTGGTATGTTTCAAAGCTACTGTGAAGAATTTTTATACGAGGTTCCGGAATAGGGGAAAGGGGCGTTTTATAATGACCGATGGTTCCGATCGTAAAATAAACGGATGGATCACTTAAGGGCTTTTCGACGAAAAATCCATGGATACCCTCGAAATCTACTCCAAATAGGAAAGGAATGCCGGCTCTACCACAACGGTTCATCTCTTCCCGTACAATTTCTGCTTTCATCTTTGTGTTATAAAATCCGTGGCAAAGATAATTCGGATTGCAGCATGTTGCGAAATAAATCTATTTTATTTGTTATTTTTGTATTCATGAAAAAAGTGCTCGTTATCGATAATTACGATTCGTTTGTATACAATGTGATTCAGTTGCTTCGGGAAGCTGTTGTTCCTGTTGGTTATGATATAGTCCGTAATGATAAGATCGATTTTTCTGGCTTAGGGGATTATGGAGGGATTCTTTTGTCGCCAGGACCGGGTATTCCGGCCGAAGCCGGGGAACTGTTAAAACTGATCGAATTCTGTAAGTATACTCATCCGATATTGGGCATTTGTTTGGGACATCAGGCGATTGCAGAGACATTCGGAGCTTCGTTATATAATTTATCTCGCCCTTTGCATGGACATCGCAGTGTTTTGAAGAAGGTAGATGAACACGATCCCCTGTTCGAAGATTTGGCCGATCCGATTCAAGTGGGCCGCTATCATTCCTGGGTGATCGATCCCGAAACAATGCCCGGAGAATTGATTACCAGCTCAATAGATGAACAAGGTCATATCATGTCTTTTTATCATACTGAATTACCTATCCATGGTATCCAGTTTCATCCGGAGTCTTACATCTCGGATTGTGGGTCTGGAATAATCAGGAATTGGTTGAAAATGGTCCGGTAAAGGTTTCCTGCAGAAGCTGCTGTTTACTTTACCTGATAAGGGGATAATTATATCAAGCCCATTTGTTTTAAAAGGATACTGGCGTTCATATTACTACTGATACCGGGATGAAGTTTGTAATCGTACGTAATTTGACTACCGGAATGGACAATCTCGAAGCAGACATTGAAAAAATGTTCCGGGAAATCGTCAGCCAGTTCTCCTAAAGCCAAATCGTGGGTTGCAACGAGGCCGGAGATAGGGTAAGAGAGTATCCTTTTTAAGAAAGCCAATGAACCGTTTAATTTATCCACCGAATTTGTTCCTTTCAGCATTTCGTCCAAAATGATGAATACTTTGTCTTCCTGCTGTGCGATGTTAACTAGTTGTTGAAGCCGGAGAAGCTCTGCGTGGAAGTAGGAAGTGTCTTTAGACAGACTATCGGTAGTCCGCATACTGGTGAAAAGCGTCATGGGCTGAAAAGCAAAATAGCGGCTGCAAACGACATTCCCGGATTGAGCTAAAATCAGATTTACCCCGATTGTACGCAAAAAGGTACTTTTACCGGCCATATTGGCTCCGGTGACAATGGCGATTTGGTGTAAGGAGCGGATACTGAAATCATTGGTGACGTTTCGTTCGCTTTTTAGTAAAGGATGTCCTATTTCTTCGGTGTCTAATAATCGATCCTGACAGATGACCGGGAGGCAATAAGCAGGATGGTTGAAACGATAATTGGCCATGCTGATCAAGGCATCGGCTTCACTAAGGACGTCTGTCCAGGTTTCGATGTCAGGTCCATATTTCTTTCTCCAGTGATCCAGACGGAGCAGGGTATGGAAATCTTTGAGGTATAGTCCGTTTAAAATGAAAGCGATGACAATGTTACCCCGTTGGTCGAGACTGTTCTGTATCCGGTGAAGTTGAGTCAAAGCTTGCAGGGAATTACTCTCCGGGGTAAACAAGCTGTGTCTTATTTTCTGAAGATAAGGGGAACGGAAAGATTGATCGTGGATTAACCGGACTAAAGGAAGATAATTGCTGATGGTTTTCAGAAACAGGTTGAGCCGTTGATGATAGGCATTGATTTTTTTAATATATAAGGCCAATGCCGAAAGTTGTAATAGGGATAGCACAAGGGAAATGGAAAAAGGCAGGGGGGTAAAGCTCGTTACCGCCCACGAAACGATTACAATCGTGTTGGCTATCCATAAAATCAGACGGACTGTGCTATGTTTTGAAAAGAATGGGGATTCGGTCGGTCCTGATTTTAAAATGACCGCATCGAGGGCTTGGGTCGGATGGAGTGCTCCGGCAGCACGAAAGTGTTGACACCATTCCGGTTCGGCGCATAATTCTTCTGCCGCTTGCTGACGGGAATGAATGACTTCCGGGTCTTTGCTGAGAGATAATAACCAGGATACCAACTTTTGGGTGCCGGAAAAAGTCACTGTCCGGTTTAAATGCTGGAAGAGGGAATCTTCCCCGAATAGGTCCAGGTCATGGGCATAAGGGTGGGCAGGATCGTTGAACCTTTCGCCTTGGTCGAGAGCAGAGAAATTACCGGCTAAATAATCCGATTCCAACGTGTTTATACGAAGTAGTTCTTCGATGAGATGTTGCCGGTAGATGATTTGGGAATCCCATAGAGTCAAAAAAATGAATACGAGAATAGCTCCTATACCCAAAAGTAAGAGAGGTTGAGTACTATGGTTGATCAGGAGGTAGATCAAAAAGATCATATAGCCGAAAGTGAGCAATTTGGCCAATGTAATCAGATTGCGCCGTTTTTTTATTTGCTTTAAACGGGCGGTATAGTGGTCTATCTGTTTCTGGTAATATTCATCGGGTTTCATTTTCGGAAATTTTGATTGTACAAAAATAAAAGGATAAATGGAAAAATAGTCAGAAATTTATACTTTTGCGCTCTCAAAATCGGACAGTTATTTTTTACAGGTAGTTAATTGAAGAGGAACGATGAATTTTCTGACGCTTATTGATTATATCGGTACATTTGCGTTTGCCATTAGTGGGATCCGTTTGGCTTCTGCTAAACGCTTCGATTGGTTCGGGGCTTATGTGGTTGGATTCGTTACAGCTGTCGGAGGAGGAACGATTCGGGATTTGTTGCTGGATGTTACCCCGTTCTGGATGTTGCAGTCTTCCTATCTGATCGTGACTGCCCTGGCTTTGGGATTTGTTATTCTGTTCGGGCGATATGTCATCAGGTTGAATAATACTTTTTTTATTTTCGATGCCATCGGTTTAGGGTTATTCGCCGTTGTCGGTATCGAGAAAAGCATCACTTATGGTTACCCCATGTGGGTAGGATTGATTATGGGTACTCTCACCGGAGCCGCCGGAGGAGTTTTGCGGGATACCCTGATCAATGAAGTCCCTTTGATTTTCCGAAAAGAGATCTATGCCCTGGCTTGTGTGTTCGGTGGCTTGGTTTACTATCTCTGTCTGTATTCCGGTTTAAATTCGACACTGACACAGATCATCGGGGCTGTTTCTGTCATCCTGATCCGGATTCTGGCTGTAAAGTATCACATCAGTCTGCCTAATCTGAAAGGGGAAAACTGAGTTGGAAAGTCTTTATGTAAGATTAATATCGAAAACGTTGTCATTTAGAATAACAAGTTTTATCTTTGTTCTGTTATAATTAGTCAGAAAAAAGTCTGAAATACTATTAATTTGAAATCAATTTTCTGATTTTTATTCAGAATGTATATGAAACCTGAAAATATTTTTGCTCAGATAGCTGAGGCTGGTGAAGAGGAACAGTTCGATTTGCTTTTTAAATCTCCTAATTGCCGGATCGACCGGATCGTTTCTTCCGGTCATAGTTCGCCCAAAGGATTTTGGTACGATCAGGAGAACGATGAATTTATATTACTGATTCAGGGAGAGGCTACACTGGAATTTGAGGACCGCAAAGTGACATTGAAAAAAGGAGATTACCTGCATATTCCCAAAAATTGCAAACATCGGCTCGATAGTACCAGTATCGATCCGGTATGTGTATGGTTGTGCGTGTTTGATATCGAATAGGGAAAAGGTTATTTTATCGATGTTGTTTTGCAAGATGATTGCTGTGCTTTTGAAGCTTTAGTTCAGAAGTACGGGGAGAGTGTGGAGTTATCTCCGGTACTTATTTTTTCGGTGCCGGAGGTACGGTCGTTATTTTTTTACTTCTAGTTTTTCATTAATAATGTCTGTTATTTGTTCTTTCGGACGTAACCCGGTTACCGTAAAAGGTTTGCCGTTTTCGGGAATAAAGAGCATCAGTGGGATGCTGGAGGCATTGAATAATTGAGCTAATGCCGGTTCTTTATCCACATCCACTTTATAGATCTGAAGTTTATCTCCGTATTCTTTTTGAATCTCTTCCAAAATAGGAGATAGTTTTTTGCAAGGTGGACACCAGGTGGCATACATATCGATGATGGCCGGTTTATCACCGAGATACTTCCAGTCTTTATTCTTTTCGAAATCCCAAATCTGTACTTTGAATTCTTTCGTATTCAAATTTTTCACACTTTGGGCATCGGCATATGACAAAATTCCTGCTGAAAAAAATATCAATAACAGGATCCATGTTTTTTTCATAGCTAAAATATTAAGTAATTATTTGAACGACTATCGGAAATATATACAGATTCCCTGTGGACGAAGTTACAAAAAAAGGGTATCTTTGCAAAGTTTAAAATAAAAGATTACTCCATGGTTGTTTTTCCACATGCGAAAATAAATATCGGTCTCTTTGTGACCGGGAAGAGAAATGACGGTTTTCATAATCTGGAAACGATTTTTTTCCCGGTGGGATGGTCTGATATACTCGAAATTGGGCGGGGAGAAGGAGAAAGCGGGAGTTTCCGATTTAAGAATACCGGTCTGGAAGTGGGAGGAGATCCCGGGAAAAATCTGGTGATTAAAGCTTATCACTTGTTGGCTGCCGATTTTCATTTGCCGGCCATACAAGTACACTTACATAAGATCATCCCTTTCGGTGCCGGTTTAGGGGGGGGATCGGCGGATGCAGCTTTTATGCTGAAAGCTTTGAATGCTTTTTTCGATCTTCGTCTCTCCGGGCAAAAGATGGTAACTTATGCTGCCCGCCTGGGGAGTGACTGTGCTTTTTTTATCGATGATCGTCCGGCATTTGCTTCCGGTAAGGGGGAGTTGCTGGAGCCGATAGAGCTTACGTTGGCCGGTTATCGGATCATCATAGTGAAACCCTCTTTCGGAGTATCTACGCCTGAAGCATATGCAGGGATCACTCCCCGGCCGGCCGGATATGATCTGCGTCAGCTCGGACAACTTCCGGTAAATACATGGAAAGAATATATCCGGAATGATTTTGAAGCGACTGTTTTTCAAAAATATCCCTCTCTAACTTTATTGAAGCAGCAATTGTATGAGCGGGGGGCTGAATTTGTGAGTATGAGCGGGAGCGGATCGGCTATTTATGGCTTGTTTAAGAAAGACCGGGAAATCAACCTGGATTTTCCCGATTGTTGTGTGTGGCAAGGAGAGACTTTAATTTAAAATATAACCTGTTCGAATTGTAATGAGAGCTTATCTGACGATTATATTAATTGGTTTGGTATCGGCATTTATCGGTATCATTCCTTTATTCAAAAGAAAGGCAGATAAATATACTGTTTTATCGGCTTTTGTGTTGTTTTTGATCATGCCCTATGTGGTTTATCACCTGAGTTTACCTTGGACACAATGGTGGTGGAAAGGTATGATCGTGTCTGCAGTTTTGACCCTCCCTCTGGTGATTACCTCGGGGCGGGGAAGTTCAAGATGTGCATTCCCGCTTTTATTGGCTTCTGTCGTAGTCGGTGCTTTTATTTCCTTTTTGGGACATTATTTATTGTAAATACCGGGGGAAAAAGGGAGGACAAGCCTTTCCGGACAGATTAACGGTTTTAAGCCTGAAGGACGAATCTTTTCCGAAAGTTGATCGGTGGAATTAGTCTCCCGATATCATTGTATTTTATCGAAGATTGTAGTTCCACCGATTGACAGGTTGTCTATACCGTCCAAAGGAAAGAGGTAAATTATAAGATTTCTCCTGTTGGATTTTAGTTTTTCAGGCTAAAAGAATAGAAAATGGCGGATATACCTCCGAAAATAAAGGCCAGACCTGTCCATACGATAATATTGAATATACCGAAAAGCGGATGGAAAATAATCAAAAAGGCAAAAATTAAGGTCAGGATTCCTCCTGTCAATACCCATCCCCAATTAGGAATACGGAAAGATTGCATTTGACTGGATTGACCGATAAAACCGATACCTACGAACATTAAGATAAATCCTACGACATAAGGTAACAGATCGGCTGCCCAGGCTAGATTACCTAATAATATAAATCCGATGACCAAATCCAGTATTCCGACGGCTAAGCCCCAGCCCCAGTTCCGGTAGCGTTGTCCTGCAAATGCATTTACAATTTCACCGATCCCATACAGGATAAACATGATACTGAAATAAACCGCCAGCGCAAAATAGGATTCAACCGGATTTCTGAATACCCATATACCGCAAAGAATAGAAAGAATACCGATAATTAGCATTAGCCACCAATATCGGTTGTTAGAAGAGTAAGTTTCTGTCGTTTCCATAACTATAAGTTTTAAATTATAGGTGAGTTCTATCAATTCAATTTATCCTCTTGTATCAGACAGCAGAACTCTTTAACTGCCCAATTTGTGAGTTTTAG
>NZ_LARL01000056.1:0-21059 GCF_000980295.1 Odoribacter sp. N54.MGS-14
CTTGTCTGCGGGAATCCTCCGGCCATAAGCCTGGCTGCCAACGGGGTCAATGCCACGAAAAGCCAGCTTGGAGCACAGTATCTTTTACAGGCCGTAATGAAAACGTTGAAAACACTGGATGTTGAACAAGGAATTGCTTTGCCTGAAGAAAAGGTGTTCGTCCAAAACCGCTACAATCCTACGCTTGATTATCCGGTTTACATGATTCCGGCCTTGATGATTATCTTGATCATCATGATCTGCGGTTTTCTGCCCGCCCTCAATCTGGTGAGCGAAAAGGAGGCGGGAACCATAGAGCAAATCAATGTGTCGCCGGTCAGCCGCCTGACGTTCACGCTCTCCAAGCTGATACCTTATTGGATTATCGGGCTGTTGGTTCTCACGCTCGCTATGGTTATTGCGTGGGTGGCCTATGGGCTTGTCCCGGTTGGTTCCATTTGGATCATCTATGTGGTGACGTTGCTTTTCAGCTTCGTTATGTCTGGGCTCGGTGTTTCCATTGCCAACTGTTCTTCCACCATGCAACAGAGTATGTATGTGATGTTCTTTTTCATCATCATTTTCCAGCTGATGAGCGGGCTGATGACTCCGATAGACTCCATGCCGCAGTGGGCGCAATACATCACATACGTTATCCCGCCGCGTTATTTCATCGAAATCATGAGGTCGGTTTACCTGAAAGGCAGCATGTTCAGCGAGTTGTGGCAGGATTTTTCTATGCTGGCCGTTTTTGCAGTATTCGTGTGTCTGGCAGCCATGATTACCTACAAGAAACAGTCGTAGGGTGTGTTTTCGTATCTCCCGATTGAGATGAAAAATAAGAGCGTAATATGCTAAGAAGTTTGATTTTCTTTATTTTCAGAGAAATGGTTTTGACAAAGAGGAAGAAAAACACTATTTTTACGAATGAGAGAAGTGTTCTTTGGGTTTGTGCAGAACATTACAGAATAGAGAGACCCACTGCTTGCTGGGTATGGGGCCCTCCAGACCGTTTATGCAGACTTGCTGGAAACCACAGTGTGGGTAGTTGGTTCCCAGCCGGCTCGTTTCGTTTTTACAGGAGGGCCTCTGAGGTGAAAATGAGGAATGGAAAGATTCTTAATGGTTCTAAATAAAGAAACTAAGAAACCGGTTTAAAGCTGGATGGAGATATAAAAACCGGGGTGTTGTCCATCTAAAATTGCCGGCGAGAAAGTGAAATGATGTTTTCGGGCAAACGGACGGGTGAAGATATAGCTGCTGGCTGTTCCGATGGCTGCTCCTCCGATGACATCCCACCAATCGTGTTTTTTGGCATACGTCCGTCCCCAACCGACATAGGCGGAGAGTAAATAAGCCGGTAAGCCGAATTTCCATCCGTAGCGTCTTTGTATAAAGGAAGCTCCCTGAAAAGAAACGGAGGTATGGGAAGAAGGAAAAGCATGATGATCGCTATGGTCCGGCCGTTCTTTCCTGATCACATATTTCAGGGCATAGGTCATGGCCAGATTCGTCGCTCCCGAAAAGATAATTTGTTTGGTACCCTGATAATCTCCGATAGCCAGTGAACCGGCAAATCCTGCTACCGGTGTGATGAACATGAGAATATCGGTCGTCGTTTCGATGGTTTTACGATTCTGAGCCGAGGACGAAAGAGAGTTTAAGAAAAAAAGAGTACTTAACAGGCAAGGCAGAATAAATTTTGTTTGCATGAGGAATAAAACTTAGAAATGGATTATTTTAGGAATAAAGATAATACCTCCGATGATAAATGCACAAATGGACAGGATCAGTACTGCTGCTGCTGCGAGGTCTTTTGCTTTACCGATAAGGACCTGATGCGCCGGGGAAACGAAATCGGCTAGTTTTTCAATCGCCGTGTTTATGGCTTCGGCGGCAAGCACACTACCGATAGCAAAAAGGATTGCTACCCATTCCAAAGAAGTCAGGGATAAAATGATGCCTGCCGTGACAGCACAAACAATTGCAATCAAATGTATCCACGCATTGTGTTCGTAACGAAATAAAAGAAACACACCACGAAAAGCATATTTGAAACTGTGCAAGCGGGCTTTGAAAGAAAATTTTTTTTCGGATGCCATAATTAGTCTTTGAACGGCTACAAACGTAGTTTTTTTTGCAAACATGGCCAAAATCCGATAAACTTTATATCCGGTGAGGTAGATTTTTTCTCCTGAATCGTTTTGATATCTCAAAAAATTGTTACTTTTGCACCCGTAAACGCCAATTTAGCTCAGCTGGTAGAGCAACGCATTCGTAATGCGTAGGTCGCGAGTTCAAGTCTCGCAATTGGCTCAGCTGAAAATCAGTGACTTACAAGAAAAAGGGGCCAATAATCAATCGATTTTGGCTCTTTTTTTGTACAAAAATCAAACTTTTGCCGTTATTTCCGTAGATGTAACACGATTGTTACACGAAAAATTTGAAACAAAAACTTGGATCAATTCGGGATTTTTGTTGTTTTAAAATTTTTATTGCTGATATGGTCATAAAGTGTACACGCTATGAAAGCAAAATATACACTCCGGCAGAGTCAGGCGTCGGTGAATCCATTTAAATGAGCTCATCGATGACCGGTATCAGGAACCGGAAACTTTCCAGGTTTTCGGTTTATGGGGTAAAACTCCACATATCGGCGGGGATAGGAGTGTTTGAATTCAATCCTCCGGTAGTGATATATCCCTTACCGTTTAAGGAAAAGCCGACAGCATACATCCGCTTTATCATAGGAGTAGGGAGATCGCTGACTTTCCTCCAATGATCTTTTTGAATATCGTATTCCCAACAGGTATGAAGATACGGGCTCATCCCTGTCGTGATATATCCTTTGGTTTGTCCGTCCATTTTGTCCGAAGTGAAAGCTATGGCATAAGCCCGCGGAATCTGGTCGTATTCTTCGTCGTCCTGATGGGATTTCAGATTTACCAGGGGGCGGGGAGCATACCATTCCTGGGTTATGCCGTCGAAAATATTTACATCGGCTAAATAGGACGTTTTATTCGCCCCGCTTATACCCAGGCAGATTACCGCTTTATCGTCTATGACAAAAACCGAAGCTCCGTATCGGGCTTCACCGGGAAAGTAAAGTTCTGTCCAGGTCGAACCGTCGAAACAATATAAATCCTTCAAAGCATGGTTTTTAGGTGAAATGCCTGTACCTACGTAAGCTTTATTGTTTAACGAAAAAGCAATGGCGTCTTTACGGGCATTACTTTCGCCCTGGGCATCGGGAGGTAAATAAGTTACCGGAGTGTCGCTCCATTTACCGGTCGATGGGTCATAGGCATAGAAATCATGATGAAATTCATCTGCTCGATTTTTGGTGGATGGAGTATAACCTGTACCTACATAGGCGATATTGCCGAGCACAAAAGCAACTGCTCCGTAACGTTCTGTCCCCGGAAAGTCGGCAATACGGGTCCAGGTCGTATCTTTGTACATCCAAAAATCTTTTAATGCCTCGGTAGCTGTAGGTAAAGTACGCCCCAGGCCGACATAAGCGACGTCTCCGATAGTAAAACTGACCCCTCCTGTACGTGGAATTCCCTTGAATGGATGCGATTCGGTCCACTGGCCTTGTGGTAATTCCGGTTCTGTATGGTGATCGTCATGACAAGCGATAAAGGCTACTAGATAAACAAGGAACGAAAAGTATTTCATGATTTTGTTTTTTTCTTTACAAGTATAATTAATAAACAGATAATTTACAAACAAAATCTAAAATAAATGATCAGTCCTCCACTTGATCGGTTTGCGTATGTATATGATTGAGGATTAAAGGAATTGCCGAAGTGATGCTGATGTCGTAGACATTGGCACAACGACCGCTTTCATCCGACCGTAAATCTTCATAAGGCCGGATGTCATAGTGGGCAGTACGTTTTTCCTTGTATACGTTTTTCAATTCGATATTTTTTTCAATTTCTTTTTCTTCTTCGGGAGTCACAGTCCGGTAACCCATTAACAATTCCTCGACATTCCAGCGGTTGTGTTCTACTTCTGCCAGGATAGCGATTTCATGTGGAGTGAGTTCTCGCATTCTATCTTTCATAGGTAAGGCGATTCCGATCGAGCGGAGCTTAGTGGCTATAGAACTGGCATTGTAAATATTCGACCATTGTTTCACTACCCGTAGCTTATTCCATTTTTCTGTCAATTCTTTTTCGGAAGGGAAATCCGGGGGATTGACAGTATGCTGGTAAAAATAGTCGTAGACATAATTGATACATTTCGGCAGATATAAATCCTCCATCGTCAGGTCGTAACAGCGGTTGACCATTCCAAATGGCCGTAAAGCCTGATATTTTATAGAAGAATTGACGATTTGTAGAATCGTGTCCGAGGTTTCCTGGCGGATCAATACCGGAACCTGGTGGGCATAGACGGCATCCGGGAGATAAAGACCGAGGGCAAGACTGGTATGCGGAAAATTAAAACAGATGGCAATGGTCAATAGTTTATCTTTTTCACCGCTCCACTGCCCTAATAAGGTTTGGACAGGTTCGGATTCGGCCCTTCCCTGGATAAAATCCCATTCCAAATCGATAAAATCGGCTGTCGAAGTTCTGGGGCAGGGATGAAATGTCTTGTCTTGTTCACAATCCATAAACCGGGCTTCCGATAAGTCGAACAAATGACGGTAACGTCCCATGAAGAAATCCATTTCCCGTCTGGCTTCCCGGTCGATAAAGGTGATCCGCGTTTTTTTCCGGTGAGTTTTGAAGTTCGGGAAATGGGAGATATGGGCCGCTTCGATTGCCAGGGCTATACCCATACGGGTCATACCGATAATGACCAGATGAACGTAATTTTCCGAGTTTTCGCTAATTCCTCCCCGGTCCAGAGGGAAATAATGAATCGTGCCGTTACTTTCCGCACTGCATTTTACCAAAACCCGTCTAGCCCAGATCTCATAGAAATTGAAAGGAGTAAATTCGATGTATTGTTTGATTTGCTGACTGATATCCGAAACCTGGAATACCGAAAAAGTACCCTGATATTCGAATAAAACATGACAACAGAGTGGTTTTTTACGTTTGGTTTGTTCGCAGATTTCTGCCACACGTTTAACACAGTCGATATTTAAAGAATCCCGGTCGTATTCATTCGCTTCTCCTAAGATAAACAATTTTTCCGCTTTATGAACCCTGGCTTTTTTTAATTCTTCTTTCGAGTCCCGCCGTCCGTGCAGGATGACCAGTCTCCTTTCTTCTTTCCGGTTCAGTTCGGCATGGAATTTCAGTCGCACCTGTTCGGTATCTTCGACGGTCAATACGACGATATCGCATTTTTTATACTCGGCATTTCGTCGGAGTTGCTGGATCAGATAAGGCACCATATCGTCGATACCCAATATAATGATGTGATTGGAAAAAGCATAATGGCTGTCGCCTTTGCGGAAACGTTCCACCCGGCGTTCCAGCATATTCGAAAATACCGAAATTAAAATACCCGTAAGTAACAACATGCCTGCCAGTACGACCAATAAGGCATAAGGACGGTTGACCTCTTTTTGATTGGCGAATCCTCCCGGATCGATAAAAAGTTCTACCAGATCCCAAAAATTCAGTTTTTGGGTTTCTTGTTCTGCCGGAGAGGTGAAGACACTTTCCGTCTGGGGGGAGATACCGACCTGGGGACGCAGGATATACATCCCTACGAAGAAAAATACGATCACACTGGTAAGCCAGAGCAATTGTTTCCACCAGGCTCCCGAAAAAGTCTGGTCAAACCCCAATTTTAACCATTTCCATAAACGCATAAAACCGTAAATTGGATGTAAATATGCAAATATAGTGAAAGATGAGAGCAATGACAAATGAAAACTTTGTTTTCAAATATGGCATGGCCGAGCCGTATCCTATATTATACAAATATAAGGAAAGTTGTAACCCTAACAAACGACAGGCTGAAGAAAATCGCAATCGGATGAAATAAGGGGGAGAGTAACTCGTTTATATTACTACTGATAAATTTAAGACGTATGAAGGGAAGAGGCTTGTTTTTGATCGGTACACTTTTGTTATTATCGGAAGTACTCTTCGGACAGGACAGAATTTCGGTGACGGGATAAGTGACAGAAAAAGACCGGGAATCCGTTATCGGAGCTGCGGTGGTTGTTAAGGAAGAAACTATCGGTGCCATTATCGGAAGTCATGGTTCTGGCCAAAGGTGCTATGGGAGAAGAACCTGCGTATCCACATCTCGAATTACTAGAAAAAGGCATTGATTGGTTTGACGAGATTTTCAGGGTTGCTTCTGTCAGGGATTATCAGATCGGTTTGAATGGAGGTGCTGAAAATGTAAGTTATAATTTGAGTGTCGGTTTCTTCCAGCAAAAAGGAGTGATCAAACGGAATGAATATCATCGGCTCACGTTGCGGGCGAATAACGAATACCGCCCCTGGGAAAAAGTAACGATCGGACATAATCTGTCGGCCGCTTTCAGTTTGAAAAGTAATGACGACCCGGCGGTTGTCGGACAGGCTTACCGTTTGAGCCCTACCGTCAAACCTTACAATGAAGAAGGAGATTTCTCGGATTCTCAAAATTCTTCTACCGGGAATCCGTTGGCTACGATCGCTTACCTGAATAATAATACCCGGGATGACCGGGTGGCGGGAAATGCATATCTCACTTGGGAGGTAATCGAAGATTTGAGTTTCCGTATCAGTTTCGGTATCGATTTACTGAATCGGCGGGAATGGATTTTTAGGTATGAATTTTATGTCTATTCTACTTATCAGAAGTTGGCATTAAAGGCCGGGGAGACCCGGAACGTTGAGTTTCTGATTACCCCCGAAACAATTTCTATGTATAATTTAAAAATGGAATACGGACCGGAACCCGGTGATTTTAAAGTCTGGATAGCCGCGAATGCCGAAGATGAAAGCAATGAAGGCTTGTTCTCCTATCGATGACCGATGGGGGGCCGACTTTTGACTTTTTACGATTAACAGTATGCTGATTGGCGGAATTGAAATTTTGCCGGTCAGCGTTTTTTCTTTCTTATTTTTTGTTCTTAAATATATTTTCTATTTTCGGCTGTCGAAAGCTTGGGATCATGTTGCCAGAAACGAAAGAATTGATTCAAGGAATAAACCAAAAAGATGAAAAGGCCTGGAAAGTACTTTTCAAGTCGTTTTATGCTCCCCTTTGTCATTATAGTTCCCGGATTTTGGCAGATGAACAAGTTGTTCCCGATATTGTTCAGAATACCCTGGTGAATTTGTGGAATAGTTCGGTTCGCTTTGAGAATGGGAAAGCTTTGACGGTTTATTTATACCGTGCAGTGTGGAATAATGCTTTAAAATATTTGCGTGACCGTAATGTGGAAGAAGAAAGGCTAAAACACTGGTTTGAAGAAGAAGGGGAAATGTCGGAAGAAAATTTTTATAGTGTGGTGCGGGAAGAGTTATTCCGGAAATTGAGGGAATTGATTGACCGCTTGCCCGAAGAAAGAAAAAAAATTATGCTGATGAGCCTTGAAGGTAAGAGTGGAGAAGAGATTGCCTGTGACCTGAATATAACGATACATACGGTCAAACAACAAAAATACAGAGCTTATAAATTTCTTCGGGAGCAATTGGGACAATATACTTCTTTGTTGTTTATTTTCTTTTTCCGATAAAAAATACAGGAAAAATCCAAAGGAACGAAGGGTAGAGATTTTATTACCGGAGGGTTCTGCTTCGGGGGGGATAAATCCTATCGGTTTATGTGGTCTATCGGCTGATTAGCGCCGGGAAGAGTAGAATTTTTTAGTACTTGTCCGTCTCCGGTATTCGTGTGTGGGGACCCGGTCACTTCTGCCGGTCAGTGGTCAACGTATTTTTCAACCGTTATGAGATACAAATTCAAAAGTTTTTACAACCGAAATAATGAAAAAGACTAAAATCAATTTCTGATAAAATTACAATTACAACATATATTTTTTATATGAAATAATATATTAAAACATAGTAATTTATAACAGATTTACGAACCTATTATGAAATTAATTGTATTTATATTTTTGCATATTTCAAAAAGTATTTATATTTGCAATGTAATTATAATATTAATGAAAAGAAAGTTATAGTTTTATCTATAGAAAACGAACCTTATTTTTTTGATACATAAAGCCATCTTATTTATAAGATCGGCTTTTTTTATTTTTAGTTCAATTATTTGATATTCAGTAAGTCAACTCTTCATCATAAAGACCTCCTTTTTTTCGAATTTCAACCAATAAAAATGTTCCTTTTTATTGGTCCTATTGTATAAATATCAGATAAAATATGTAATGTTTGCCCCTGAATTACCTTTTCTATTCTTCTGTATTTAAACAGAGAAATACATACACATACATACACACACATACAGCCAGGGGCAACATTACATTTTGTGTTTTACCGATATTAAAGAAAATAAAGTGGAGTGAATATACATACCGGCTTGGCCGGTAACGAATGGTATAACGATAAAATGAAAATATGAAAAGATTAATCCTCGGAATTTTTCTTGTCGTGTGGTGGTGTGGAAACCTTGTCTGCGCGCAGGATATTGCGGTTAAAACCAATCTTCTTTATTGGGCCACTTCAACACCCAACATCGGGTTTGAATTCGGGCTGGGCAAGCGTACAACCCTCGATCTGGTGGGGGGGTATAATCCGTGGACCCTTAATAAAGACGATAATAAGAAGGTCAAGCATTGGATGGTGATGCCGGAATTCCGGTACTGGTTGTGCGAACGTTTCAACGGACATTTTTTCGGTATTCATACCGGGTTTGCAGAATACAATATCAGCGGTGTGCGGATTCCCTTCCAAAATAAGTCTACCCAAGAGCATCGTTATGAGGGGTGGGCCACCGGGATCGGTATTTCTTATGGTTATACGTGGATTTTAGGTAAACGCTGGAATCTGGAAGCGAATATCGGTGCCGGATACATTTACACGAAGTACGACAAGTACGAGTGCAAGACTTGCGGTCGTTTCAAGGGTAACCAGAAGAAGCATTATTTCGGCCCGACGAAAGCGGGAATATCTCTTATCTACATTATTAAGTAATACCGGAAAAAGATGAAACATTTATATATCATATTCTTAGCGTTACTGGCATGTTGTCCGGAGGTGATACATGCTGAAAACGAGATCAGTTACCTTGCCGAAATCGGGATACAGAACCGGGGAGTTGTCAAGAAAGGCAGAGAAGTACAACTGACCATGCTGGTTGATTTGAGTGAACTTAAAATCAAGACACAGCATACGATAGCCTTGACTCCCATATTGCTATCCAAGGATGGAAACCGTGAAGCGGCTTTCCCACCGATCGTCATAGACGGTAAAGCCCGCAACAAAATGTATCTTCGGGCTCAGCGTCTGGAAAGTGTAGATATTCCCCCTTATCACGACGAGAATGCACAGGTTGTCATCCGTCGCCGTAACGGTAAAGATCAGGGGTACGAGTATCTGGCGACAGTCCCTTACGAACACTGGATGCTCGATGGGCGGATCGAACTGCGTGAGCAGGTGTATGGGTGTGTAAACTGTTCGGAAGGTAAAGCGGAACAGGTCCTGCCCGGGAATATTCTTCCCGCTTTCATCCCTGATTACAGAATTTGTACGATTGTGCCCGAACCGGAACCGGTGAAAGTCCGGGCTGAAACCCGTACGGCGCGTCTCCAGTTTCGTCAGGATAGTTACAGGATCCTTCCCGGATATAAGGATAATCGTTCTGAATTGGATACCGTGTCCCATTCGATTCAGCTAGTCGAGGATAACGAGGATGTTTCCATCACGGGTATTTTTATTACCGGTTACGCTTCTCCGGAGGGTACTGTGGCTCACAACCTCAAACTGTCGGAGAATCGTGCCAAAGCGTTGGCCGACTATATTTGCCGCCATGACAAGTTCGACCCTGCCATGATACACGTCGATTGGAAAGGTGAGGATTGGGAAGGTTTCCGTCTCGTGCTGGACAAGTTTCCAGGGCTTCTGAAACGTGGAGAGGTCGTGCGCATTATCGATGAATGTACAGGAGACCGTGATGTCTGTGAAAAACAGTTGCAGGAATTAGTACCTGCCGACATCTATCATCGCCTGCTCAACGAGATATATCCTCTTTTACGGCGTAATGAATATAAAATAGAATACAATGTTCGCAACTTCAATCTCGACGAGGCCCGGCGCATGGTGGACGAACGTCCCGATTTGCTGAGCTTGACGGAGATGTATAAAGTGGCCGCTTCTTATGAGAAGGGATCACCCGGATACGGGAAAGTTATGCAGGTGGCTGCCCGTTACTTCCCCGATGCACCGGCCGTCTTGAACGACCTGGCATTGGAGGCTATGGCAAAGAAGGAGTATGACAAGGCTGTGCAATTGTTAGAATATTCGAAGGTTACCTTCAGCGATTCCACGCTTCTCAACACCCTGGGTGTTGCCTATGCCGGGGCCGGAGAGCCTTATAAAGCGGAAGACGCTTTCCGTCGTGCCGCCGAAGCAGGGGTGGAAGAGGCCCGGCATAACCTGACACAAGTGCAAGGAGTAATAGAACAATTATAATTTTCAATAAAACCATTAATTTTTGTATTTATGAAAGTGAAAAATTTAGTATTGATGGCCTTAGTGGCTACAATGGGACTTGTTTCTTGCAGTAAGGACGAGCATGAAGATGGTGTGAAAACGGATACTATGCCCAAAAGTGTGACGATCAAACTGCCTAATATCCAAAAGACTGTGAAGTCACGTGCTACGGGTGATGCAATGAAAGGTGGTTCCCAGGTTGCGTTGGAAAATTTCAAGGTGTTCTTTGTGGATGCTGCCGGCAACCTGCAAACCGTTCCTCAGTATGAGAATCAGGATCAACAGGTCTATTTCAGTAAAACAGATTCTGAGTGGGCTGAAATAGGTGAGAACGGAAAAGATATTACCTATCATTTCCTGCCCGCTGCCACCTCGAAAGTCGTTGTCGTGGGTAATATTGGTGACGTGGAGTACTCTACAATTGCAGCCCGTGTTGATAATATACCGAATGACAATGGAAGCGGTCACCCGACCTATCCTCTTTATGGTGAAGATGAGCTTGAAGAAAAAAAACTTGACGGGAGCGAAATTCATGACAATGTTTACACGGCGAACGTAACCCTGGAGCCACGTGTATCGCGTTTCGAAATCTATGGATTCCAGTATACCCAAGAGGGAGATGTTCCCAAGTATACCTCTGTCAAGTTACAGAAAATAGCATTGAACAATTACTATACACAGTCTAATTTCGTGTCTAAACTTCCTGTGGAGGATACTAAAGTATTTGAAACTATCGATCATACGGAAGTATGGGGTTGGATCGAAGATCGTTCCGCACCGTGGGCCGATGAATTGAATTTAGAATTGGCTGTCGGCGGGAAAAAATTCGTAGATGGTACGGATATTACCGATCCTGCTGAAGATGGAGAAGATGCCGCCGGAATCATCACTTACGGTTTAGCACACGTGACGGATGCTGCTAAGAATCCTGAGTTGTTGCTCGCCCTGCGCGGTGTGAACAGTAATTCAGAGGTGCCTCTCTATTTACGCGGACAGTTTACCAATGCTTCTGCCTTTACATCAGGAAAGATCTACCGGGTGCTCTACTCGTTCACGGATGGTGATTTCGACGAACCTGAGCGTTGCGTGGAGTTAAATGTGGATGTGGCAGACTGGACTGTCGTTCCTGTTTCTCCTGAATTCTAATAATTATTAAAGGGTGCGGAATGGCGGGTGTATCCCGTCTTCCCCCCTCTTTTTTCTCCTTGATGAAATAAAAATAAGATTTATGAAATTGACGAGTATTGTTTTCTGTCTGGCGTTGTTAGGAGGTGCGTTAACTTCTTGTATCGATGAGGATATAGATGACTGTTTTAGCATCAACAGGTTGACACTCAGCTATAAGGGAGATGGTACGACGGAAATATTCCCCGACAAGATCTGCCGGGTGGAAATGTATGTTTTCGATGCAGAGAATAAATGCGTCAATTCGCATACTTTATCCGACGATGAGTTAGCAAGCCGTACGGCTTTGCTTCCCCCGCTCAAAGCCGGGGATTACAGGATCGTCTGCGTGGGAAACACCCATCACACGAGAGTGGAGGGCCTCACCACTTGTGACTTTAACAAAATAGTATTTGCTGACGGGGATTATTTTGCCGATAAACAGGTTTCCGGCAACGACTCTCTTTATCACGCTTCAACGTCCTATACCGTGCTGCCTTTTACCGGCAGGGAAGAGGATGATCAGACCAAAACGATAGAATTTGCCAGCTCCCACTACGATTTGTTCGTAGAAGTGGTTGGGATTCCCGCTGTGGGAAAACGTGCAGGTTCATTGCCTGTACTTGAGATATGTGGTGTCTCGCCTTGTACCGATTTCGAGAACCGGGCATGCGGAGAGGCTACGGATTATTTGCTTGAAACTACATATGAGTCCGACAAAAAATTGCTGACGGCTCGTGCCAACATAATGCGGCACATGAATCACAGGGACGTGAACGTCTGTCTGCGTCAGGCTTCCGGGGAAGAGTTGCTGGCGGAGATCAACCTGGCTGATTTTTTGGCTGCTAACCCTATGATCGATTGTTCTAAACAAGAGGTGCTGATTCCGATCCGGATCGACTTCAAGGCGGGCGCGATAAAGGTCACCGTTCCCGAATGGTATGTTGAGCAAGTGAAACCTGAATTTTAAGACCCTTAAAATATGTGAAACATGAGAAAGATACTTTATGCGGTGTTCTTATTCGGCTGTTGTGCTTCTCTGCTCTCCGGCTGTATCAAAGAAAAATATACAGTCCCCTCTGAAAAGGGTGATGCGTTGGTGCAACTGAACATAGGCACCCGGGCCGTAGAGGAGACCGACGGTATTCCCACAAACAACGAGACTGTTCTGCACTCGTTGCGCGTATACGCTTTTGTTGATGGACAACCGGCCGGACACTTCTACACGAAAGACGGACTGGACGTGAACAATCCCTCGTTCCTGATGCACCTGACCATGTATTCCACCATGACACAGAAGGTGGACTTCTATGTCGTGGCCAACGAAGCGGCCATGGAAACACCGGGTTCTTCTGTCTTATTGACGGAAAACACAACGGAAACCCAGTTGAACCATTTTACATTCACGAAGCTGAATACGTCGAAAGGTTTGCCGATGTTTTGCAAACAGACGGAAACAATCGACTTGACGCAGTTGTCGGATAAGACCCCGGCCGATCCCGGACATGCAGGGCACACGTTGCTTCGGCAGGACCTTACGTTTGAACTGAAACGCCCGATAGGTAAGCTCGGCGTATTCGCAGCCAAGCCTGTCGGAGAGAATAGCAGTCTGCGTGTTACCGGATTGACCGTACTGGCATCCGGAACAAGGACACGCAATTACCTGATGCCGCAAACTGATGAAACACTGAAAGCGATAACAGGTATTACAGGTGATATCAGCCTCGAAGTTGTCGAAGAAGAGGTAACGAAAACTTTAGCTGAGAATGCCTCGCAAACCGATAAGGAAAACCCGGCGAACTATACACCTGTTCTGAACGGATCTTTCTATCTTTTCGAAAACCCTTGGGGTAGTACCTCATGGGACGTTAAGGGGGATAACGACGGTAATGTTCTTCGGGTAGACTATGAATTCGATGGAAACGCCCGAAGCGGTTTCGTATATATGCCTCCTATCGAAAGGAATAAATATTATACGGTCTGTTGCCTGATGCACAACGATGGTAAGATAACCGTCGAATATAAGGTGGCCGACTGGAATAAGGAGAATTACAATATCACTTTTGATTATCCGAGTTACGACAATCCGATAACACCTGCTGACGGAAGCTCGGTACCGGAAGATGGACAATACAGCCAACCGACTATTTGGTACAATAACGATGCTACTTCTGAGGAGGGCAGTTACTCTTTCACATTCTCGATATTCGGGCCTGATAAACAGATATGGGTTCCCACATTGCTTGATGCCACAGCTGGAGATTTTGAGATAACGGTTTATCAAAAAGGAGTGCTTGTCGATCCGGGAAATTATGTGGCTTCCTCTGACCCCTACCAAATCAAGATCAAGGCATTGAAGTCCACAAATGTGGACAAAACGGTAAGTCTCGCTATCTCTTACACGCCGGCGTGGGATCAGACAGGTAGTTCATTGTTATTAATTAACGGGCAGAGCGCTTCCTTGAAATGGCAGGGGAGTAACATTCCTGAGGCAATTGTGATAAAACAGATCGAAGTACCCATAAATAACTAACGAGCGATGAAACAGCTAGTATATCATATTATTGTTTGTGGCATGGCGGTACTGTTTCTTACCGCCTGTGAAAAAGACGACGATATTTCGGGCAGAAGCATGGAAAAGAACGGTAATAGCATCATTCTTAATCTATCGTCGGAGACGTTGCCTGTGAGCCGTGCCGGCAATGAACCCGGAGTGGAAATGGCCGTCAACCATATCGACGTTGTGATTTTCGAAGAGAACGGAGATTGGAAATGGCACGAGCGGGTGGAGGGCAGTGAAACCGGTAACGGTAAGATCACCTTAACAGCTAAGAGGAGCAGTTTCAATAAAGACACAAAGTATTGGGTATACCTGATTGCCAACAGCACAGCTCTGGCGGAAATATTCGATGCCAAAGATTTCGATCTGAATAAACTCAAGGCCATGACGCAGAGCGACCGGAATATCCACATGACAGGATTATCGCAGGTGAGCGGTGCCCCGCGGACTTTTCTGATGGACGGTGTGGCTTATGCTGGAACCGATGAACCCAATGCCCCCGAAACGGTAACTCTAAACTACGGAACGGCTACGGACAATACGGAACTGCAGGTTACCTTACGCCGTGCGGCAGCCAAGATTGTCGTCAGGATACAGAAGGGTGACAGAGTAACGTTCGATGACAGTAAGGAAGCCCATAATGCAGGATATTATTTGCGCAACATGCCTTATACAACATCGGTAATAGCGGATGTAAACGGTACGGCTGATCTGACAGATACCGATAAGTCCTCCGGCAGCTATTTCAACTGGACTGCGGATTTAATTACCGTGACCGCCTATACCTATGCTCATACGTGGATAAACGAAAGTGCGCTTGAAAAGGAAGTACGCCTGGTTGTGAATATTCCCATGAAGTATGAGGGGGATGGAGACGATGCACAGCTTCGTGAGAGCAACTGGTACCAGATCCCTGTCAGCGAAAAGAAAGCACTGGAACGTAATACCTGCTACGAGGTGGTAGTCAGTGTGAATGCGCCCGGAGCCAACGACCCGTCAAAACCGGTTGAATTGACTGATATGACTTATTCTGTGCAGGACTGGAACGAACAGATGATTCTGATTGGCGGTGAGGATGATCGTCCGGTCTACCTGACGCTGAATGAAAACGAGATAGAGATGCATAATATGGCGGATGACAATACTACACTGCGATTTGCATCGTCATCGGAAGTACATGCTGAAGTTGTAAGCGCTTATTATTACGACAAGTTCGGAGTGCAACGTTCTGTAGATGCTCAGACTCTCAGGCAAATCACCATAACCCCCGAGCCTGATGTAACAGGAAATATCGGCATTCATAGCCCGGTACCAACCAACAACACGATCCGCTATATCAAAGTGAAAGTCTTTAATGATGATCAGGTAGAACGTGAGGTCGAAATTATCCAGTACCCGTTGGAGTACATCATAAACATACAGAGTTGGTATTCTTATCGTGACGATTTTAAAACAAATAACGCCCGGCCTACCACGTATGAGTATATGGGAGACCGTATATACGGAATCAGCCTTGCCACGAGAAATATATCCAGCTGGAACGGACAATATGATTACGAAGCATCAGAAAGAAGTGGTTGGTGGGGTGAAATTAATACATCCAGCGGTTTTTTCCGATCTAAGTTTGTTTCCAGTGTAACGAACGGAAAATCAACCATTCTGCACTATTATTGGAATAGTGGGAATCAGAGAGAGACAAGCAGCACAGGAGAATACAATGGACGTTTGTACCATATTCGATTAACAGCAACATCGAATAAATATACAGTGGGACGTCCTCGATTGATTGAAGACGAAAGTAATCCCGGACTGATGGTTACAGATCCCGGAAAAGATAATGCTCAACTGGTCTCCCCATCTTTTATGATTGCATCTTCATTAGGTGGCTTTATGTTGGGGGCTGGAAATTTGACATTGGATGACAGCGACAATAGTTTGAGGGTTGCACGGGAGCATTGCGCTAATTATGTGGAGGTTGCAGAGGATGGAACGGTGTATGACGATTGGCGTTTGCCAACCGAGGCCGAATTGAAGATTATCATGGATTTTCAAGGAACAGAAAATGCAGATGCAGATGCTATAGATTATCTGTTAAATGCTGCATATTATTATAGTGCAAGCGGCAGGGTATCCAATTCTAAAAACAATATGAATGGAACCGGTGTTCGTTGTGTCCGCGACGTTTACAATGGCAAATAGACCGGTAATTAGTACGAAGAACAGATAAAGGATAAGACTATGATAAAAAGAGTAATACATACGGCAATAACTTTGGCTGTGCTACTGGTCTCTTGCCGGCAAGATGATCTGCTGGACTCGATGCCCACGGCACATGAAGGTTACGTGGCCCTTCGGTTCAGTGCCGATATTCCGGCTATGCAGGAGGTGGTAACCCGTTCGGTCGATCCCGACGGAGGTGGTGTACAGGACATGACACTGTTCTGTTTCGACAGTTACGGTCTTTTTACCACGACCGTCGAGGCCAAAGTTACCCCTACCGGGAATGGAGCCGGCTTAACAGGAAATTTCGAGGCCGAAGTGCCTGAAAATACCCGAACCGTACATTTTCTCGCCAATCAGAATATGTCGGAATTCAAGGAGGATAAATTTCGTAACAAATCGGAGGCCGAGGTTATGGCTCTGCTGGAGGGTTCGTCGGGGCGTATGATCTATTGGGCACGTTTTACCTGCGATCCGGATAACGATAGTAAGATCGATGCTCAAATGGCCGACAAGGGAAATATGATAAAGATGATCCGCAACCATGCGCAGGTTTCCATCGACAATCCGATCAACGGGTGGATAGAGGTGACGGGTTTTGTAGCCTATAACACGAATGCCTTTGGTACGGTAGCTCCCTATCACCCGGAAAAGGGATTCGATTTCGAGTGGCCGGGCGAAGACGATCCGTTTGTCACACTTCCGCAGAATGATGCCAGGATGAGCGACATCACGGATGTGACCACGGCCACGAAACAGTATATCTTCGAAAGTGAAAACAGCGCAGATGATCCTGTCAGTATCATCATTCGCGGACATGTTCCGGGTGAATCCACGGAAAAATATTATCGGGTGATGCTGATTGACGAAAAAGGCGATCAGATTCTCATACGCCGTAACCATCATTACAAGTTGAATATCAAGGGAGCCCTTTCTTTTGGACAGGAAAACTTCGCCGCTGCATTGACAGCAGCGGCCACGAACAACGTCTGGATCTCCATTTCCGACGAGGTGAACGAGGTAGAGGATCAGAATTACATTCTCACGGTTGAAAAGACCGGCTATGTGATAGATGGAGACGCTACGGGCGGAACCGGAAACTACACACTTTCTTATACTGTTAAAGGTAAAAACGGAACGACGATAACAAAAGACGACAAGGCAGATGTCTCGTGGATAGATAACCTCGTGGCTAGACAAAATATAGACAATAGTTTTGAGATTGAAGACGGGATTGGTAAGGGCAGTATCGTCATCTCTCTGCTTCCTTTGGGAAATAACGAGAAGCTGGAAGGTACATTGCTTGTAAAGAAAGGACGTCTGCAACGCAAAATTAAAGTGATCACAGTGAAGAGACAGGCGTTCACTCCTTCATGGGTAGGCACGCAGGTGTACGGAAAAATAAACGAGAATAATCCAACCGAAGACCGTTCGCACGTAACGGTGATGTTTACCATTCCCGAAACATGCCCTGACGAGCTGTTCCCGATGAAAGTGTACCTATCGGCCAACGAATTGGATATACGTTACGAGGCAGGTATGGCATTGCCCGTGGTCCGTAATGGCGACAAGGAGTGGTACAGTAGTGGAGACATCAAAACGGAACCGGACTATAAATTTCTATATACGGTCGAACAGGCCGGTGTGCAACGGGTTTATTTCGAGAATATCCTGTCACAGGCTGCCGGATATAAAGGGACGCTCTATATTGAGGCCGAACACTTCGAAACCATGACTCGGGAATTTACGTTCTCTGACACCCGTAAGTCCATCACGGTAACGGGACTGAAAGCGTATAGCGCCGATCCTACCCAAAATCCGGATGGATATGCAGATGACGAATATGTGTTATACCGCCTGGTGCCGCAGAAGGTCAATGCTAAGGTGCAGTTTGATCTGCAACTCATGCAGAAACAAGGCGATGAAGTGGAAGATGACCAAAGAGGAACACCGTTCAACGCCGGAGAGAAAGATGAGTTCTTGCTATATTCACAGTATTTGTCGGATTATAAAGATCCGTCGGAAGCCGATATTGTGTCGTTTGATTGTAATTTCTATACTGACGAGGCAGATATGTGGTGGAGAAAGAACAATCCGGCAGGCGGTCGTATGTTGATGTTCAAACCGATAAAGCCCGGCAGTCCGACGGAAACCGGCAAATATTCGATTTATATGTACACGAACCGGGCAAAAAGCGCGGAAGTGGTCAGGATTGCCTCGAACCAACCCGGTAATGAGGCGGTACTGGCGGCAGATGCCGGTGATATGGGTATATATGCCGGTAATTCATACCGAAGCGTTACGTTTGAGCTGGCCAATTACAATCCGTTCCGTTTCGGGGCACGTGTAAAATATGCCGGTGAGGATTGGAAAGGGAAAGATGACGAACCGGATAGGTCCGCTTCAGCGGCAGATATTCCTGAAGTGGTAACCCCTTTGGTATGGACTTATCAACCCGAACAGGAGGTGGATATTGCCATTGACGTGACCAGTTTTTGCGGATCGGACGGAAACTCGGTAGACCCGTTCGGCAATGAGTTCGAAATTTATATCGATGCGCCCATGCTGAAGATTGATGAAAACCGCTTGGCGGCAAACAAATTGAATGGAACGAAACTAAAGGCCGATCCTGCGGTTCCGGGACGTTTCATTTATACAGTGGAGGCTGACAGGGAGGCCGAACGTAACTATGGTACAAATGCAATCGAAAACATAGACAATACAACGACTATTTCAGTAAACCAAAACGGAGAGCGTAAAACCTTGCCGTTTATCACAAATAGCATTGTAAGTGCGGGCGACATCACGATTTCCTCCAACGAGAAACAAGTAGTGTATTATAGTAAGACTTTCCGGGTAACCAACCGGTCGATTACGGGAACGCTCCGTTATGCAACCGCTGACGGTGTAAAGGATGTGCCTGTCGGTGCGTTCGTCTCTTTCGAGCGTGTCGGCAACAACAGTCGTATCGGTTCGGTTACCGTTACGGCTGACGGCCGATATGAATTGCGCCTGCGCAGGGAGTACGAGTTCAACTGGTATTCCGACAAAATCGAGTTGCATTACGAGGATACTGCCGGAAACGTTTATCACAAAATCTACGATAATTTGGCTGAGCTGTTCGCAAAGCCGGATATTGAACTTCAAGCGGCTACCGGTAACTGATATTTTGAATGATACAATCGGAAACTCCGGACGCTTCCACGTTCGGAGTTTTTCATAAATCATAATACCAAGCGACATGAAAATTCTGAATCTAACCCTTTGGGCGTGTATCTTCTGTATCGGGCTTACGTCCTTCGCTCAGGCGCAACGAACGACGGAGGAGTTTCGGTTACCCGAGGTACCTGTTTTTCTGACGGATCCCGCAGAACGGGCTGCTTATCTGGCCGAGCATTACTGGGATTATTTCAATTTTGCTGACACCACCTTAATTTCCCGGCCTGAAATCACGGAACAGGCATTTGTCGATTTTATCAGTATTCTTCCCTACACGGCAAAAGCACAGGTTGCCGTCGACACGCTTTTCCGGCGTGCTATGGTGAAAAAAGAGATGTTGTACCATTTCATATCCTTGGCGGACAAGTATCTTTACGAACCCAACTCGCCTATGTACAACGAGGAGCTGCATATCCTGGTACTGCGTTCACTGCTCGGGAATCCCGGCTTGGATGATTGGGATAAAGAACGTCCCCGTTACCTCTTGGAAATGGCCCTGAAAAATCGTCCGGGTGATGTGGCTGCCGATTTTACCTACCGGACCCGCGACGGTGCCATGAACCGGCTTTCGGGTATAAAAGCCGATTATGTTGTGCTTTATTTCAATGATCCCGATTGCACGGACTGTCAACGTGTGAAGGAGGCGCTTCTCTCCTTACCGGTTATGAATGAATTTATGAAGGCCGGACGGTTATGCCTGCTATCCGTGTGTGTGGAGGGTAAAACGCCGGCCTGGGAAAAAGCGATCTTTCCCGCCCGTTGGATCGATGGTTATGACGAGGGAAAACGGCTTACCCGTGAACAGGTATATGATCTCAAGGCAATGCCCACCCTCTACCTGCTCGATAGCGGGAAACGGGTAATACTCAAGGATGCCTCGGCAGAAAAAATCGAGGCATGGCTCGCTGAACAATAGCCGAAAGAGAGCGGCGTGGGGAGTACAAGCTATTTTTTCAAAAAAAAATCATTTTTCTGTTATACTTTTTTTCTTTTTCGGATTTAATATATAAAAATAACAAAAATCTGAAAAAGCATGAAGCGTCGTGGATATGATATCGGTAGGGTTGTCGATCTGATATTCGAATATTGGTTGGGGCGGATGAAAGATTCGGAGCTCGAGGAATACAGGCATATGAAAGAAACGACAGGGTTGGACAAGTATGCCCGGGAATTTGAGGACCGGGAGTGGATAAAGAATGCATTGGAAGAACCGGATATTTTTGAGACGGATAAAGCTTACCGGCGATTTTGGAGCATGACGGCCGGAAAACGGTCTATCGGCCGCCGTCGCTGGAGATGGGTGGCCTCGTTGCTGATTCCGTTGTTGG
>NZ_LARL01000152.1:0-1315 GCF_000980295.1 Odoribacter sp. N54.MGS-14
GGTGAGTTCTATCAATTCAATTTATCCTCTTGTATCAGACAGCAGAACTCTTTAACTGCCCAATTTGTGAGTTTTAGTCTTTCAAATTTAGCGAATATTTTCTACCCCCCCCAATTTTTACAATAATTAACTTGTGTTTGTTGTAAAAATTGGATGTGCAGGCATAATTCACCCCAACAACTCAGGTTTCAGCCTGATTATTTGCGTGTAACGACTGATGTTATACACAAGACTGGTGAGTGCTACATTGGCTTTAGCACGAATAAGTCCTACTGTACGCACCACAAGTCCACGCATGGTTTGTTCCTCAAACCCGAATACATGCTCGACAAGGCAACGTGTCTTGGATTTTTTCCTATTGTCTGATTTCTGCTCCTTGGTAAGCGGACGGTTACGGTAGCCCTTTTCGCAAATTATCGGATTCATCTTATGCTGTTTTACAATCTCCTCTTGTCCGACATAACCGGCGTCCAAATACAAGTCCTTGCCTTCGTCTTTTTCATCCAGCAGTCCTTCAAAGCCTTTGGAATCATGCACTTCTGCCGACGTGGTATCATAAGAAAGTATGATCTTATTGCGTTTCTCAACTTTAGTATGCTGCTTGTAGCCGTAAAAAGTCTCATCACGCTTCTTTGTCCAGCGGGCATCTACATCCTTGTGGCACTTCTTGTGGGGATTGTCATTCCACAACTTATCACCCGCTCCCTGTTTTATCTGCTCATTTTCATCACGGGTGTTACGTTGGCGAGGGGCAATAACAAAACTGGCATCAATGATGCGACCCTCATTGAATTGCAGACCCTTACTTTCCATGAAACTATGAAATTCCGAAAAAAGCTTGTCATAAACGCCTGTATTTGTCAGGAGTTCGCGATACTTCCACACCGTCTTCTCGTCAGGAACATCGTCAACACATTCAATACCAAGAAACTTGCGGAAACTCGTACGGTCAACTATCTGATACTCTATCTGATGGTCACTCAAACCATAATAACGCTGAAGAAACAAGACCTTGAACATCAGCACACAGTCTATCGGCGGACGACCGGCATTACTTTTGCGCTCTCCGGTAAAAAGGGCTGATTCAAGAGTAGGACGAAAGATCTCAAAATCAACATACTGAGACAACACTTCAAGAGGATTGCCCATTTCATTCAAACGCAATTCACGATTCTCTGACTCAAATAGTTGATTATAACGAAGCTTACGGTATCGGGATAACTTGTTCATTATAAAATTCTTATTTTCTGCAAATTTACGCTCTTGGAACCATATAAACAACTGTACTACAATATTTTAATTTATAGAACTCCTC
>NZ_LARL01000059.1:0-20229 GCF_000980295.1 Odoribacter sp. N54.MGS-14
CGGCAAGCACTAACCGATATTCACCACCAACCGGAACTTCCACCTTATGCATTAATGTTTGCTGTTCATTATTTTCCAAACCATTCGGTAGATTAACCGCATAATTCAATATAGCACTATCTCCGGTCAAAAATTGTTTTTCATTTAATTTCAAGGTTACCGGTTTCTTATCCAATACCACTTGCCTTCCATCCGCCAAAGTAAGAATAGCTTGGGGAGTTCCTGGGTGAATCAATGTAAAAGCCAATTCCTGTTGCCGTCTATAATCGCCCTGACGATTTATAATCCATATCGTTCCTATTCCCAGCAACAGGAGAACTATAGCAGCTACCCGCAAACCTATTTTCCTCATCCGAATAGATCTACGTTTTTCAACCCGATGCAAAATCGACCGATTCGCTTGTTCCGGATCGAAATGATTTTGCCACTCAAGCAGTTCGGCCAGGCTTTCTCCGCTCATGATCCGCCGATACAATGCCTCATGTTCCGAAGACCGACTACGCCACTCAGCCAACAGCCCGGCTTCTTCTTCAGAGAGTTGCCCGAAATAAGCTTTTTGCAACAACAAAATCAATTTTTGACGATCTTGTACAAGACACATAATTTGTTTTATATCGAATTACACTTTATATTAAAGACTAATAAGTCTTCCAAAAAGATGAATGATTCTTACAATTTTTTACCTTTGTTTTCGACTTTCAGGTTAAATAAAGATGAAATCAACAGCAAAACAAGGGATTAAAAATTCTTCTCCAAATGAATTTGCCAGTACAATGAATCGGTTGTATGCTCCTTTATGTTTTGCAGCCAACCGGTTTCTGAACGATAAATCGGCATCAGAGGACATTGTCCAGGAAGCTTTTGCACGGCTTTGGGAATTAGTGTCCAAAGAGAAGGAAATCGAAAGCATCGATAATTATATGTATATGTTGGTACATAACCTCTCTCTCGAATGGTTAAGAAAACTGAAATTACAGGAAAAATTCGTGAATAGCCGTTCGCTCAAAGAAGTGAACATTTTCAATGTTATAGTCGAAACAGATGTCGCTTTACAGATCATCAAGGAAATCGAAAAATTACCTCCCCGTAGTAAACAAGTCATGCAGCTCGCTTTTCAAGGCCTCGACAATCAGCAAATAGCACAGGAAATGAACATCTCAGTAAACAGTGTTAAAACACTGAAATACAAAAGCATCGACAAATTGAAAGCGATTTTCTCATCGGATACACTTTTAAAAATCCTGATGATCTTCGGCTAGTTTTCTAAACGAACTGTCTTTAAATCAAAAAAAACTTCTTTATTTTCTCTCTCGACAAGAATAATCGTTGTGAAAAAAGAAAAGAGACATACTTTTTGGGTATGCCTCTCTCAGTTAAAATTATTCCCGCTTTTATCCAATCATCACAACCAAGTATTTTGTTTGTTTCCAGAAATTATTTTCGTCATTGATTTTCAGGGTCATATTACCATCTTCACCGGTCTCCAAAGTATAGGAATCAGCCGGATGGACAGAAAGTAATTTCGCTTTTTTACTATTCAACGGGATCACCTTCATCTCACGGATATCCAAATCGGTAAAGTTGGCTTTTTGTGCTTGTGACGATACGATCGGCGGACAGAAAATCCCTTGTCTGGAAATTACCTCAGCTTCTTTCAGCTCTTTGCGGTTTCCAATCAAATAGTGTCCCTGATGAATCGCCATATCCTGTTCATTGATCGTCATTTGCTGACTTTTATTGGCTTTATCCAAAGCTTCCACATTCTCGGTCAGATTAGCGACTTCCTCGGTCTTCACTGCCAATTGCTGATTCTTCTCAGCCAATTGTTTAGTAATTTCATTCAGTTTCTGTGTACGTTGATCCAATTCCGCATTTAAGCCGGCAATCAATCTTTTAAACTCGGCCGACTGGCTTTTATTCTTACCTTCGAGTTTGGAAATCTGTTCTTTATAAGAAGCGATCGCCTCGGTAATAGCCTGTACGTCTTTTTTCAGCTGATTCAATTGCTGTTTGGATTTACTATTGGCTTTATTTTCATTAATTGTTTCCAAAGTCAATAAACGTTCGGCATCCCGCAACGATTGCATTCCGGCAGAAATATCGTTCAAATCGGCCAGCATACTCTCCATTTCGGAATTCTGCATAATATGTACTGTACTCAAAGAATCCAGACGGGCTTGTAAAGACTTATATTTCTGAGAACTCTCTACGCAACTACCCAAGAAGAACATAGAAGCTCCGATTCCTAAAATGACGATCTTTTTCATACTATTATTTTTTAGAGTTAGATTCTGTCCTTAAACAGGACAAATCCGATGCCACAAGCACAAAATCAACAAAATATACTAATTATCAATATATTACATACAACAGATTAAGAATCGCAGCTTGTAGAAAGTGGGGAAAAAGTAAAAATGCTGGGGAAATATTCCCCAGCATCGTATCCCGGTAAAGAAGACTCTCCTCATTATTTCCGATAGTCATAAAACCCGACTCCGGTCTTCCGTCCCAATAAGTTAGCGCGAACCATTTTCCGCAACAAAGGATGAGGCCGGTATTTAGAGTCACCGAATTCCCGGTACAACACTTCCATAATAGCCAGACAAACATCCAATCCGATCAAATCACCCAGTTCCAATGGTCCCATAGGATGGTTAGCCCCTAATTTCATCGCGGCATCGATTTCCTCTTTTTTCGCCACTCCGTCAGCTAATATACCGATGCCTTCGTTCACCAGAGGGATCAGAATCCGGTTGACTATAAATCCAGGAGCTTCCTCGACACTGACGGGCACTTTCCCGATTTCCTGCGATAAAGCAAATACCTGATCATGCACCTCTGCCGAAGTCAGCCGGCCTTTGATCACTTCCACCAGTTTCATAGCCGGAACAGGATTGAAGAAATGCATACCGATCACCTTTTCCGGACGGTTAGTCACAGCGGCCACTTCCGTTATAGAAAGCGAAGAAGTATTGGTTGCCAATATCGCTTCCGGTTTACAAATTCCGTCCAACAATTTGAATATCTCATGCTTGGTAGCCATATCTTCAGCTATCGCCTCGATCACCAAATCAGCATCGGCACAATCCTCATATTTCATCGAATCTTTAATCCTGGCCAATACCTGATCTTTAACCCCGGCTTCCAATTTACCTTTTTCCACCATTCTGGAAAGATTTTTATCCATAGCTTTGTGGGCTTTTGCCAAAGAAGCTTCAGAACGGCCTTTTAACAATACCTCATGTCCGGCCTGGGCAAATACCTGGGCAATACCATGTCCCATAGTCCCTGTTCCAACAATGCATATTTTCATAATCGATAAATTTAAATTACAAAGATTTTAATTCCCTTCAAATTCGGGTTTACGTTTCCATAAAAAAGCTTCCATGCCTTCCTTCTGGTCGGTCGTTGCGAAACACAACCCGAACAAACCGTTTTCGATGACGATACCGGTATCCATATCCGTTTCCACTCCCCGGTTGATAGCTTCTTTGGCATAACGAACCGCCAATGGCGCTTTAGCAGCAATAGTCTTTGCCATAGCCATACACTCATTCATCAATTCTTCCGATTCCACCACTTTGTTCACCAGTCCGATCCGGCAAGCTTCCTCGGCATGGATAACCGCAGCCGTATAAATCAACTCTTTGGCTTTACCTAATCCGACTAAACGCGGTAAACGCTGGGTACCGGAAAATCCCGGCGTGATCCCAAGTCCCACTTCCGGCTGACCGAACTTCGCCTTAGCCGAGGCGATACGGATATCACAAGCCATCGCCAGTTCACATCCTCCTCCTAAAGCAAATCCATTCACGGCAGCAATAACCGGCTTAGCCATCAGTTCGATTTTCCGGAAAACAGCAGCCCCTAACTCACCGAAACGCCGGCCTTCTTCGGCCTTCATCACACTCATTTCAGCAATATCGGCTCCCGCAACAAACGAACGTCCTTCGCCTGTCAGAATAACCACATCGGTTTCCGGATCGGCTGCAATTTCATCGAATGCCCGGTCCAATTCCTGCAAGATCACCGTATTCAAGGCATTCAATGCCTCCGGATGATTGATCTTTACCAGACAAACACGATCTTGTTTTTCCAGCATTAATTTTTGATACTCCATGTCCGGGCTTTTATTTGTCAGTTTTCCGGATGTTTGCCAACCTCTCGGTCAGCAACGGAACGATCTGTTTCACATCCCCGACAATTCCCAGGTCGGCAACGTTAAAAATCGGAGCATATTTATCCTTGTTCACGGCAACGATAAATTCCGATTCCTCCATTCCGGCCAAATGCTGAATAGCTCCGGAAATACCCATAGCGAAATACAGATCGGGACGAACGGTTTTCCCGGTTTGGCCAACCTGACGGTCATGAGGCATAACCCCGGCATCCACCATGGCACGTGAAGAAGAAACCTCGGCATTCAGCGTTTCCGCTAATTTTCCGAGCATCTCAAATCCCTCCGTATTACCTACACCACGGCCTCCGGATACAAGAATCTTCGCTTCTGTTATATCGATACGGTTCTTTTGTTCTTTCACCGTCTCGAGAATCCGCACTTTAAATTTCGACTTATCGAAATGAATATTTACCTTCTCTACCGTTCCGGCACGTTGTTCATCTTTCGGTTTCGTGCGCATCACTCCCGGACGTACGGTCGACATTTGCGGCCGGTGTTCTTTACAAATAATCGTCGCCATCAGATTTCCTCCGAATGCAGGACGGGTCATCAGCAAATCCCGTTCATCCGAGACAGCGAGGCCCGTACAATCGGCTGTCAACCCGGTCTCTAAACGGGCGGATAAACGAGGGCCCAAATCCCGGCCGATCGTCGTCGCTCCAATCAGTACGATACTGGGTTTACGCTCATGTACAATCTGTGTAATCGCCTGAGCGTAAGGCTCGGTATTATATTGTACCAGCTCCCGTTCGTCAGCACACAATACGACATCGGCCCCATAAGCGATCAATTCCTGTGCCTGACCCGCCACTTCATAACCCAACAACATCGCCACCACTTTTTCATTCAGGCTATCGGCCAACTCCCGGGCTTTCCCCAATAATTCGATGGCAACTTTCTGAATAACTCCTTCCCGTTGCTCTACGAATACATAAACGTCTTTATATTGAGATTTATCCATCTTCATCAGATTTTAAACTTTAGATTTCACCGGATTATTCCCGGTTTTCCTCTAAAATCATGTATTAAATAATAAATTTCTCTTTCAATTTTTCGATAATAACATCTACAGCTTCGGCCGGTTCCACTTCGAAAACTTTTCCGGCTGCTTTAGCTCCTTTGGTAAAAGACTTCCATACCCGCGTCGGCGAACCGTTCAATCCCAATTTAGCTTCATCCACACTGATATTATTAAAATTCCAGATTTCCACTTCCCGATCGTATGCCTCTACGATTCCCCGCACAGACATATAGCGCGCTTTGTTTGCCGTAGCCAGAACAGTAACGACACAGGGAGATTCCACCTGTACGGTTTGATATCCTTCTTCGGTAGATTTACGGATCGTAAACAACTTGTCACCATCGAATTCCAAATTCTCGACATACGTCACTTGTGGCAAATCGAGATGCTCGGCAATCTGAGGTCCTACCTGCGCCGTATCTCCATCGATCGCCTGCCGGCCGGTAATGACCAGGTCGAAATCCAGCATCCGTAAAGCACCGGCAATAGCATTCGACGTAGCCAATGTATCTGCACCGGCAAACTTACGGTCGCTCAAATGAATCGCCCGGTCGGCTCCCATGGCAAAAGCTTCACGCAAAATATCATCGGCCTGAGGCGGTCCCATCGTAATAACGGTTACCTGCGCACCATATTTATTTTTCAAGGCCAAAGCCATTTCCAATCCACCTTTATCGTCGGGATTCATAATGCTAGGTACACCATCCCGTATCATTGTTCCTGTTACCGGATCGAGTTTGATCTCTGTCGTATCAGGTACTTGTTTTATACAAACTACTATTTTCATGTATTCTCTTTTTATAAGTTCAATGCGGAAAACATTATTATTTCAATAGAGCAGCAGCAATCACCATCCGCTGTACTTCAGAGGTTCCCTCATAAATCTCCGTAATCTTGGCATCTCTCATCATCCGTTCGACCGGATACTCACGGGTATATCCATACCCCCCGTGAAACTGTACGGCTTTTGTCGTCACTTCCATCGCTGTTTCAGCAGCAAATAACTTAGCCCGTGCCGAATCGACAGAGTAAGGGATTTTCCTGTCTTTCTTCCAGGCAGCCGTCCGCACCAACAAACGGGCAGCTTCGATCTTGGCATTTAAATCGGCCAACTGAAATTGGGTATTCTGAAATTGTCCGATAGAGCGTCCGAACTGTTTCCGTTCTTTCACATATTTTATTGTCTCATCCATGGCTCCCTGAGCAATTCCCAAGGCCTGTGAAGCAATTCCCATACGTCCGCCATCGAGCGTCTTCATCGCAATTTTAAATCCTTCACCCGGTTTACCCAGCATATTTCCTTTAGGCACAATACAATTTTCAAAAATCAACTCACAGGTTGCGGATCCCCGGATCCCCATCTTTTTCTCTTTTTTACCGATGGAAAATCCCGGAAAATCCCGTTCAACGATAAAAGCAGAGATTCCTCGTGTACCCTGCGACTTATCGGTCATCGCCATAACAATGTAAACGTGTGCATAAGCTGCATTCGTAATAAATATTTTGGACCCGTTGAGCACATAATGATCCTCTTCAGCAACAGCCATTGTCTGCTGGGCAGAGGCATCGGTACCTGCATTCGGTTCGGTCAGACCAAAAGCTCCGATCCATTCTCCCGAACATAATTTGGGTAAATATTTTTTCCGTTGTTCTTCATTTCCGAATTCATAGATCGGAGAAGCACACAAAGAGGTATGGGCAGAAACAATAACCCCGGTCGTTGCACATACCCGGGACAATTCCTCTACAGCCATAGAATACAATACGTTATCACCACCGGCTCCGCCATATTCCACCGGGAAAGGGATACCCATAATCCCCAGTTTCGCCATTTTTTCTACCGTTTCGACAGGGAATCTCTCTTCTTCGTCCACTTCTGCCGCCAGCGGTTTTACTTCTTTCTCAGCAAATGCTCTGATCATCTGCTGAAACAATATCTCTTTTTTTGATAATGAAAAATCCATACCTTTTTTAATTTATAGTTTACGATTCGGGCTAGAGGTATCCACCATCCATCCTCCATCGTGATTTCCTTCAATACGCTTTCGTCGTTCAGCACATCTTTTTTAAATCCGGGGCAACGATCAGAGTTACTTCTGTAGCTGCCTGCACCTGTTCTACCGTAAACTCAGGATGTATCTCTTTCAGTACAATTCCCCCGGGTGTGATCTCCATAACTCCCATTTCTGTAACGATCATATTCACCTGCCCCTTGGCTGTCAAAGGTAAAGTACATTTTTTCAGGATTTTCGGATTTCCTTTTGCCGTATGTTCCATGGCCAGGATCACCTTACCGGCTCCCATCAGCAGGTCCATCGCTCCTCCCATTCCCGGTGTTTTTTTCCCCGGTATCATCCAGTTGGCTAAATCTCCTTTTTCATCTACTTGCAAGGCCCCCAGGATACTGACATCTACGTGTCCGCCCCGGATAATACCGAACGAAGTAGCACTATCGAAGCTGGCCGCTCCGGGCAGAGCCGTTATCGCTCCACCGCCGGCATTGATCAAGTCCGGATCTTCTTCTCCCGGAGCAGGAGTCGGCCCCATACCGATCAATCCATTCTCCGTTTGTAAGATGACCTCGACACCTTCAGGCAGATAATTCGGCACTAAAGTCGGCAAACCGATACCCAGATTCACCACGTCTCCATCGTGGAGTTCCATTGCCACTCTCCTGGCAATCACTTCCCTGATTTGTTCTTTTTCCATAGCTTGTATATTTTCAATGATTCATTCTTCGATCCAATTCCTGCGCAATAAACGAGGCGACATCGTCGGCATAGGTATTCATCCCGAAGCCGGCATCGTACCCCAATTCTTTCGCCAACTCGTGTGAAATCCGGGGACCACCACAAGCCAGGATCACTTTGTCCCGTAATCCTTCGGCTTCCAACATCTCCACGAGTTCCGTCAGATTTTTAATATGAATATCTTTCTGAGTCACGGTCTGCGAAACCAATAAAGCATCAGCTTTCAACTCGATAGCCTTAGCGATAAATTCCTCGTTGGTCACCTGGCTACCCATATTCAAGGCTTCGAACATTTCATACCGCTCCAAACCATAATGTCCGGCAAAACCTTTCATATTCATAATAGCGTCGATTCCCACCGTATGGGCATCTGTTCCGGTACTAGCTCCGATCACCACAATTTTCCGACCGATATGTTCCCGGACAAACTGATCGGTCTCTCCCATATCCCACTTGGTCGATTCCACTTTCGGCACATAGATATTGCTATAATCTACCGTGTGTACACAATTTCCATAACAATTAAAAAAAGTATATCCTTTCGTCAGTTCCTGATGAAACACCACCTGAGGATTTTCAAATCCCATTTTTTTCATCAACTGTTTAGCAGCCTCTATCGCTTCATCTCCGGCAGGTACAGGTAAAGTGAAACTCAGCTGTGTCTTTCCGTCGTTCATCGTATCCCCGTAGGGTTTTATCTTTTTCAGATCGAGGGTTTGATCGAAATCTCTCCCTTCTGTTGAATATAAACCTCCGCTCATAATCTTTATTTGATTTACGATTTTTGTTATCTGTTCATCATGATCTCTACAAAAGGATTGCTATAGTTCTTTCCCTTGGCACAAACGCCGTCCAATCCTTTTCCTCCGTTTTTAGGACGCTTGATATCGGCAAAAATTCCTTTTTCCAAGGCTGTAAAAAGTCCTTCCCGTTCAATCTTTTCCAAGAGAACGGTAGCTTTATCCAACACTTCTTTCGCCCTGTTTTGTATAATCCCGTTTTCTTTAAAGACCACTTCATCTCCGATATTTTTCATATTATTAAAAATATAACGGGCATTCTCGATCGACAGATAACGATCCGACATAAATGGAGTATGTATGGCTTCGGTCGGCATTCCCAACAGTTGAATACCTTGTGAAGTCCAGATTCCGATCATATTGAAAAGAGCATCCTGAATATGTCCGCGGAAAATATTTCCGGTCATAAATTTCGTCGGAGGCATATATTTCAAAGTAGCCTTCGGAAAAATTTCCCGGGTCATCTGGGCCTGAGCCAATTCGTACAAAAAGCCGTTTTCCAGCATGGGATCCATTTCAAAAGCATGTCCCAGGCCCATTTGTTCTTCCGGCAGCCCGGCCAATAAAGCCAATTGTTCATTGATCAGATCGGAAGCCAAAACAGTATGTGCTTCTTCGACAGCGTCGGCAGTAGTCAGGTAGTTATCTTCGCCTGTGTTGATAATCACTCCGGCAAAGCCGTTGATCACCCGCGACATAAACTGGTCGACCAACGTCCGCTGCATATTGATATCCCGGAATAAAATCCCATACAACGCATCGTTCAACATCACATCCAGCCCTTCCAAAGCTCCCATCACAGCAATCTCCGGCATACATAAACCGGAACAATAATTACACAGCCGAATATAACGACCGACTTCTTCTCCTACCTCATCCAAAGCTTTCCGCATAATCCGAAAATTTTCCTGGGTGGCAAAAGTTCCGCCGAATCCTTCTGTCGTAGCCCCATAGGGTACATAGTCCAACAAACTTTGCCCCGTTGTACGGATCACAGCAATAACATCCGCCCCTTGCCGGGCAGCCGCCTGTGCCTGTACCACGTCTTCGTAAATATTACCGGTAGCGACAATGACATAAAGATAAGGCTTTGCTCCCTCTCCGATCGTTGCGATATAATTCTCACGCCGTTTCCGGTTGTCGGAAATCCGACGGATACTGGCCTCGATATAGGGTTGCAACGCTTTTTCCCGCTGGCCGGGAGTACATACCGGTACCCGGGTGACATCTACTTTCCCGGCAGCCACTTGTTCGGCTATTTCCTGTGGAGTCATTCCGGTTTCCACCATTACATTACCCAGAAAGAATAAAATTCCTTCTCCCAACACGTTCTTTTCTTTCAGCTCGTCTACCAAAATGTTCGGCAGAGGGACAGCATGAACATCCACTCCGTCGATACCCAGCAAACGACACAATGTCCTTTCGACAGCCACTGTCGTATAGCCATCCACAAAATCCTGCACCTGGTCAGCAATCTTACGGGCCATTTCACGGGCATGTCCGACTTTATCAAAATCTATTCCTAATTTACTTTTCATATATATTTTCTTTCTACTGTACTGTCTTTTTCCAATCAGGATTTTCTTCCTGCAAATAATTTTCCACCCGTTCCAACACTCCACGGTCGATCCCCAGCATCCAGGCAATACGCATCGCCTCCTGGGGAACTTCTTCTCCGCTGTCTTCTTCGAGTGAATAATCAATAAACTCATTGATATTTTTCAGGGTCATATTCCCTTCAACCCGATTCTCTACAAATCCCCGCACTCTCAATTTACGGCATTCGGCCGTTATTCCGCTATAATGGGTAGTAACCATAGCCATCACCCGGTGAGTAGTCAAAAAATCCACTACCCCATTCACAATTGCCCGTCCCTCGACGGGATTGGTCGTCCGGGCCAATTCGTCTATCAGCACCAAAATTTTACTTCGCTGCCTGACTTGCCGGATCATTTCATCCACCCGCAACATCTCAGCCGCATAAGAAGAGAGACCGTTCAATTCATCCTGATCATCCCCGATACTGGTCAAGACTTGTTCCACGAGCGGCATACCCGCCCGCCGGGCAGGTACATAAAAACCGAACTGCATCAGGTATTGCGCCAATTGCACACTTTTCAACAACACTGTCTTTCCGGCCATATTGGCTCCGGTAATCACCGTCGTTCCCTTTTCCAATTTCAAATCTACAGCCTGAAACGCTCTTCCTTCCTGTTCTAAAATCTCCCGGATCTGAGGATGGAAAAGACCTTCGAACACCATTTCCCCCTCTTCCGGAATTTGCGGCAAAGTCAATTGTCCTCTTATTGCTTGTCTGGCTTTTGCCAATACGACATCCAGCAATCCGACCGCTTCCAAAGCCTGTTTCAAATCGTCGTGATAAGGTCTCAACTGCACAGACAACTCTTCGCGTACCTTGTCTTCCAAAACCACACTTTGTACATACAACGCTTCTAATTCCCGTTCTTCTGCCCCTTGAAGGCTCTTTTGTTTTATTTCAGCTCTCAGCCTGGCCAGCTCAGCCGAATAAGTATCATAAATATAAAAATGAGGAATCCGATTCCCTTCCGGATCCAACAAACGTACAACCGGCTCCAGTTCCGGGAGTAAAACAATCCGCCATTCTTCGACAAGTCCCCTGATTTCTTCCGAGCACAAAGCAAAAGTTTTCAATTCGAACAATTCAAGATCATCCAACACTTGCTCCATCGCCATCCGCCCGATCGTCCCCCGGATATCTCTCACCTGCATCAGCTTACCAGTCAAACGTTCCAGCCGGGATTCATTTTCAGGTTGTTCAAAAAGTACCATGATCTTTTGAATACGTTCAAATTCGGCCTCCAACCGAGATTTCGAATCGAGCCAGGGCAGATCATACAATACCCTCCGGCCTACAGCCGAACAGATATCCAATTGTTCGATCATATAACGGAATCCCCTGACTTGTCTTATCGCTTCCCTTAAAATCATATCCTCAACGGTTTTTACCGACTTTTTCTATTTTTTTCACATCATACACCGGAATTTGCAAGCTTTCTTCCAATGCTTGCTGCAAACGCAACGAATCCAAAAGTAATCCTCCCGGAGACTGAGGATTGATCGTAACGGCCAAAAGCCGGCTACGATGAAGCACCTGTACTCTTCCGCCCTTACGTAAAAAGGCATAAAAAGACTCAGGTGCGGAAAAAACACGGGTAAAATCACGGACGATCAATTCTACGGTCTGTTTCTGTACGCGTAAAAACTGAAATACTTTATCACTCACAGCACCGGCAATAAAGATCCGATGCCCATATTGCAGCAGATCGGTTCCACTTTTCTCCAGCATAAACACAGAAGGCAATTTCAGATCGATACATTCTCCCTCCGGCCCGACCGCCCATACACCTTGTTGAATGGCATCCAACCTCTCTTGTAAAACTTCGTCCACCTCTTCCAGATCGATCAAATCACAAACATAACGGGTACGTCTCACCAATTCCCGAATATTCCCGGAAACAGCAGCCCCCGTCGCTAAGACCATCGCCTCCGTAACGGTGGGAGACGCCAGGCTTAAACGGGACAAAGCCCCGTCGACCAAGGTCGTTCGTACCCCGAAATCTTTCATATGCCGGATCAGACTTTTCAACCCGGCAGTATCCGCAGGCCCTGAAAGCAATACTTTTCCCGAAGTTTTAGCCCTGGCGATAACCAACCGTCCCAAAGCAGTCCGATGATCATCGATTTCCATGATTTCAGCCACCAACCTCCTCTCCCGGTAATGTTTCTCCGAAGTAACGAATATCATTCCTTCCGGCACGATAATCTCGGGTTTCGGGGTTTGACATACCTGATCCCGGTTTTCTCCGTCAATTCCGATCGAAGTCAGAGCGAACCGATCTGCCGAATCTTTTATCCTGCGAAGGATGTAATTCAGGCATTCTGTTTTCCCTGTATTTTTCTCCAATCCGACAATTGCCAGACTCCTGTAATCGGATATGTCATCAACAAAACCCATCTGTTCAGCATTTTCATTTATGATTCCGGATTTATCCTTTCAATCGAATGAAACGGTAAATCCAAAATCACAAATAATTTATCCTTTCGCCAATAGATTACGTGTCTTACGATCCAGATTCGCCGGTTCGAGAGACAAGCGTTCTCCGCTCAGCAACTCAGCCACTCCTTCTGTTTTACGGCGCTTCTCACACTCTTCACAGTAGCATTCGTCTCTGTAATCCGTCGGTTCGGTATACGTAGTCACTACGCCTTCAAAATTACGCAACACCACCCGATTGGGGCCCTGAGAAATCAGATAGGTCGGCATCACCGGAATTTTTCCGCCTCCACCGGGAGCATCCACGACGAAAGTAGGCACGGCATAACCGGAAGTATGTCCCCGCAGGTTCTCGATAATCTCGATTCCCTTCGATACAGGGGTACGGAAATGACCGATACCCACAGAAAGATCACAGATATAGATGTAATAGGGACGTACCCGGATCTTGACCAACTCGTGCACCAATTTTTTCATGACATGTGTACAATCGTTGATCCCGCGGAGCAGGACAGACTGATTTCCCAGAGGTATACCCGCATCGGCCAGCCGGGCACAAGCAGCCGCCGACTCTTCGGTAATTTCGTTCGGATGGTTGAAATGAGTATTCAGCCAAATCGGATGATATTTCCGAAGCATATTTACCAATTCCGGCGTAATGCGCTGGGGTAACACCACCGGTGTTCTCGACCCGATACGGATAATCTCGACATGAGGGATTCCACGCAGCCGTTTGATGATATATTCCAATCGTTCGTCACTGACCAATAAGGCATCCCCTCCCGATAGGAGGACATCTCTCACCTGGGGGGTATTAGCGATATATTCGATACATTTATCGATTCTTTCCAATGGAGTGGCACAATCGTGATGTCCGGCAAAGCGGCGCCGGGTACAATGCCGGCAATACATCGAACACATATCGGTGATCAGGAACAACACCCGGTCAGGATAACGGTGGGTCAGTCCCGGTACGGGTGAATCACCGTCTTCATGCAAGGGATCTTCCAGATCAGCCGGTGACCGGTGTAATTCTTCAATGGTCGGCACCGATTGTTTACGGATCGGACAATAAGGATTATCGGGATCGATCAGACTCAGATAATAAGGTGTGATCGCCATCCGTAATGTCTTCAGCGACTCACGGATACCCTCTTCCTCATCTGGTGTCAGCCGGATGTATTTCTTCAGCTGATCCAAAGTTTCAATCCTGTTCTTCACCTGCCAATGCCAATCGTTCCATTGTTCATCGGTCACTTCAGGGAAAAACTCTTTTCTTCTGCTAGCCATAAAAACATATTTTTAATTCGTCGGGATTATAAAATCCCGACCATTCAGGCATACAACTCTGTAAATATCTTCCGTAATGCCTCGCTTTCACGAAGTTCCTGCAGTGTAATCTCAGCATGTCCTTTGGTATACCCATTTCCAACGATCATAGTCACATCGCTGCCGACACCTTCCGCTCCCAAAGCAGCCTTCGTAAAACTGGTCGCCATAGAGAAGAAATAGACCAATCCGTCATTTTTAGTACACAAGATGCTGGTCATCTCAGTATCCGTAATATTCACATTATTGATCGTAATATCACACATTTCACCATTCGTCAGTTCGGCAATTTTCTCCATAACCGGAACCGGCTGAGTTGCATCGGCCGAGAATACATAATCACAGAAGCCTAATTTCTGAAGCCGTTCGGTACTTCTCTGGCTATGGCACAAACCGATTACTTTACCGGTAACACCAGCACGTTTCTTTGCTTCATAGCAACACAACATACCCGATTTACCACCGGCACCGATAATCAATACCGTATCTCCCGGTTTCACCAATTTAGCAGTCTGAGCCGGAGCACCGGCTACATCGAGAGCCGACAAAGCCAACTTTTCCGGCAGATCTGCCGGAATCTTCGCATAAATACCGCTTTCAAACAAAATAGCTTTACCATCGATATCCACCTGGTCGACATCTGCCCGGATTTCTTTAATTTTATCGATACGAAGCGGAGTCAGCGACAAAGACACCAAAGTTGCGATTTTATCTCCCACTTTCAGATCGGTCTTTCCAACTAAAGCATCTCCGATTTTTTCCACCGTTCCCAGTAACATACCACCGGAACCGGTCACCGGATTACGGTGTTTTCCTTGTTTCTCTACAATTCCCAGCATGATCTCGGCAATTTTAGCTTTATCCCCTCCGGCTTGTTCTTCAATCTGAGTAAAACTAGCCGAATCGATATTCAGAGTTTGCACATCGATCAAAATCTCGTTATCATAGATTTCGTCCATATTGTTATCCAGTTTGTCAGCCGGTTGTGGTAATACTCCTTTCGGTGAAATTACTCTATGCGTTCCGTATTTATTTCCTTTTTTCATAACGTTTTATTTTTTAATATTTACTTTAATTTTTTCACTTTATACCTTTCGACTTATAGCCTATAGCTTTTCAGCCTTTAGCTTTCAAATTCAATATCTTCCGTGCTTCGGCCGAGGTAGCGATTTCGCGTCCCAATTCCTTAGCGATACGAACGACCTTAGCTACCAACTCGCCATTGGATTTTGCCAACACCCCTTTTTCGAGATACAGATTATCTTCGAACCCCACTCTGACATTTCCTCCCATAGCGATAGCAGGAGCAGCCAAAGTAAAGGCATGGCGTCCGATACCGGTTGCAGTCCAGGTAGAACCTGCCGGAATAGCATTTACAAGCCAGCAAAGATTAGGAACTGTTGCAGGCGTACACCCGGGGACACCGAGTACAAAATTAAACTGCATGGGAGCTCCCGGTACCTGACCTTTCTTTGCCATATTCAATACGGTTTCGAGATGTCCCATCTCGAAACATTCGTATTCCGGTTTGATCCGGTTTTCCAGCATTCTTTTACCGAAATCCCTCATCATAGGCATGGTATTTTCAAATACCTCATCTCCGAAATTACAGGTGCCACAATCCAGGGTAGCCATTTCCGGGAAAAGTTCGGTCGGCTGCAGACGTTCTTCCGCTGTCATTCCTACAGCCCCTCCGGTCGAAGGAATCAGAATCACATCCGGGCATACTTCATATATAGCGTCTATACACGTTTTGAAACGTGCTTTGCTCTGAGTCGGCGTACCGTCGTCTTCACGTACGTGAAGATGAACGATAGCAGCACCTGCATCTACAGCAGATTTTGCTTCTCTGACGATTTCTTCTACAGTATAAGGAACGGCGGGATTTTGTTCTTTCGTTACCTCTGCCCCGCAGATCGCAGCTGTTATAATCAATTTTTCCATAATTATCAAGACTATTAACTTACATTATCCTTTCCGCTGATCCTCTTTTTTCACCACACAGGTTCCACTGGCCCGGCAAACCACAATCGGTTCAGCCAGGACATCCGCAGCCGAAGCTGAAATATCCGGACGGGCAGCGACCACCTTACGGGCTTCGAAAACCATTTTGCGGGAAGTATTTCCTACTTTCACGATTTCACCGACAGCTTCGATATAGTCGCCGGCATATACCGGAGCCAAAAACTCCACATTGTCATAGGCCACAAAAAGACCTTCATCTCCGTCATGCATAATCAGTAGTTCGGTCGCAACATCGCCGAATAAATGCACCATATGAGCTCCATCCACCAAATTTCCGCCATAATGAGCATCTTTAGCGCTCATCCGAAGTCTTATCATTGATTTTTCCATATTTTTAAATTAACCGGAACAGATCTACACCCATCCCTTTCGATTACACCTCTTTTTTACCTTCCCCGCTTTTTGCCTCTTCGCCTTTAGCTTATCCCCCTACCCTTTCACTAAAAAATCCACGAATATTCCGGGAGTCTTTATCAGCTCGGGATACAAATCTCCGGTTTCTACCAACTCCTGCACTTCCGCAATAACCAAATCGGCAGCCGTCGCCATCAGTGGATTGAAATTCTGAGTCGTACCTTTATAGACTAAATTTCCGGACTCATCCCCTACACTAGCACCGATCAAAGCCACATCCGCCCGCAACGGTTTTTCCAGCAAATAATCTTTACCGTCGATATTCAGTACTTGTTTACCTTCTGCTACCAGGGTTCCGATACCTGTCGGAGTCAATACTCCCCCCAAACCGGCACCACCGGAACGGATCCGTTCGGCTAAAGTACCCTGCGGACTGAATTCGATCTCCAGTTCACCACTGTTCATTTGTTCACTCGTACATGGATTCGTACCGATATGCGACACGATCACTTTCTTCACCTGCTTGTTAGCGATCAACTGTCCGCATCCTTTATCCGGATAGGCGGTGTCGTTCACGATGAGAATCAGATTTTTCACTTCCGATTGAGCCAAAGCGTTAACGATTGCGTTAGGTGTCCCGTTAGAAAGAAACCCGCCAATCATAACCGTCATCCCATCTTTTACCTTTGCTACTGCCTCTTCCACTGAAATAAGCTTCTTCATAAGTATATGGTTTTGTTTAAAATTAAACTAATTCGATCTAGCATGTCAAATTTATAGAATTTAAAATCAAATATGACATATTTTATACAGATTTTTTTCTGTATTCTATTATTTGGAATGATTCCATTCGTAACAGATTTTTTTGATGATAATTTGAAAAACGCGAAATGTTAATAGTAAATGCAGATAGAAACATTTCTTAGACACGCAAATAGTTATAAAATGCATGCCACGAAAATCATTGACCGTACGAAAGCAAGCCGGATAAAACAAAGGCTTTCAATCTGATAATCAGAAAGAAAGCCTTATCTCCAATAACAAAAAACTGAATAGAACTTATCAAACAATCCCTTTTTAGGGTATCCCAGTTAGAAAATTCTGATTTTTTGTAGTGAAATTGAATATGCGTTTCCGTAGTTTTGGTCGGTCAACACGAATTTCAAATACCGTGCATTCGTAGGGGCAGCTATTGACAAAAGGTCGATTTCTCCAAGGGTTGCACCCAACGTATAATCTATTGCCTCAGTCCAGACACTTCCATCGACAGAAAACTGGACCTGTACTTTTCGTGCCATAAAAGCCCGTTTTCTTGGAGAAGTTGCAATATCAGAGGCAACTTGTTCTATTGCAAAACCATTTACCCGCTTTGTCTCTTGCATATCAACTGTTATTTCATATTTTAAAAAATCATAATGATTAAATGTTGCCCAGGCTGTCGCATTTAAGTCAAACAATTTCTCATAGCCTTTGGAATAATAATCCCCTTCTTTCGGAGTTACAACACACTCATAAGTCCATGTCTCGTTATTCAGATAAGTCAAATCAGGCAGTACCGGATTTCCTTTTTCTTCAACAAAATCATAAGTTTCCGGGAAATAATGCTTATTGTAGCGTTCTACCTTAAAGTCAGAAACAAGTTCCGCCATCACTTCCATCGCAAATTTACTTATTTCAAGGTCAGTGATTTTACTGGCACTAACCTCCTCTCCCAATACTTCCTCACTCAAATAGCGGTTCTTGCCCAATACCAACTTCTTCAATCCCGGCATATTCATAATATCCTCAAAGCTATCGATGTCGTAATCAATTTCAAGGGTTTCCAAACCGGCAACAGCTTCTTCCGTCAGCTCAGCAATACCGTATCTTGTTAACATCAGCGCTTTAAAGCCATCTGTATACACTTTAGCACGTTCCAATTCAGTCGATACTACAATCGCATCTACACATCCTTCCAGGTGGCCGTAACTGTGTACTGTTAATGTTGTCTCTGCATCAATTTTATCTTTCAGTAAATAATAAAGACTCTCCGGTGCGCTTTTCATAACCGTTCTCTTGCCCTGTCCGGCAGAAGTATATACGAAGGCAATGCTATCTATCTGATTTCCCCACTCATCCAGGACCAGCGCCAAACGATCTTGTACATAAAAATGTTTGTTCACCATAGTCGGGAAAATCAATACTTGCTCATGTTCAGGCGAATAAGGTCTTCCTACCTGGGTTACAGCTAAAGAAGTATTACCGTTTTTATCCATATTGGCTACCGACACCTGGTAAGTAAGATTTCCGTCACAAGGCAGGCTGCACGCAAACGTACCTCTTTCCAACAAAGTATCCCGTCCGATCCCATCTACCGTCCAAGAAACTTTTACTTTATCGATAATCGGGTCATCCACAGATTTCCACGAAACTACCAAACGATTCCAACCGGCTTTGACATCCAGGTCGTCACATTTCACCAAATAGCGAATCGGGCCATCACCTGCATAATCTTTATACGTATCTTCCAAACTTTCACAGCCCCCGAAAATCAACAAAGGGAGCAAGAGCCATAAATATATTTTCTTCATAATATCAATCTTTTGCTGTATAAACTTCCAATTCATGCACCGTCACATATTTCTGGTCATTTCCACCCATAAAAGCATTCTCAAAACCTATAGGCGCAAAAAAGACCTCGTTCACCACCACTTTCAGATAGCGGTATTTCTCTCCTTCTGCCGGGCAAGTCAAGGTAATAAAACAAGGTGAAGCCAAATCCAAGGCATCCCGAGAAACAATGAGATAATCCCCATTCTCGTTACAACGTTCACACCAACGTTCCTTATTATCAATTCTCCGGTCTTGTTCGAAATGTGAAATCTCTACCCACGAGGCATCGTCATCTTTCGTTTGGGATGCGTAAAGAGTCACACTGCTCGGTAACTTGCTCGCATAACACAACGTCCACACATCTCCCCATTTCGGAAAAGTTTCATATTGGCCGGGGCCATAGGGCCAACTGGTCCGGACTGCCAACATTCCGTACAGGCGGACCTCTGCCGGTAACTTTTCTTCCATCATATCAATAATAAACAGGGCTTTCCCGGGTTTCTCCGGTGTAGATACCGCCATCGGACCGGCCAAGTAGGTATAAAAACTCGTCCACGATTCAATACCAAAGCTTTGATCTCCTTTTTTATCCCCGTCCAACAAATATTGCTTGCCTAACTTCGCAGTGGGATCTTCCTGGGAAAGTTCCTCCGGATCAGAAAGATTATTCAGACTGACAGGCAACTGTTCTATCGCCAAAGGCACAATGTCTTTCCATACCCTTTCTTTTACCATATTCCCCCGGAAATCCTCTACGCGTACCACAAAATCATAACTGTCCCGTTGCTGTTTGAAAGTATCCCGTATCACCGTATTACCTTTTTTCGGCACAAAACTTTTAAATAAAAGGGTGTCCGGCAGTTTGGTATTCGGATCTTCCCCCACATAAAACAGGTGAGCCATACCTTTCAAATCCTCTTCCAAGTCATAAGACAAAACAAAACCATTACCCCAACCCGGAACGACCTCTAAGTTGTTGATAAAAGCAACCGGTCCGGAATCCCGGGTATCAAAGGTGACTTCTAACGCCTCCGACTCCACATCGTTCCTATCGCACAAAGTCACATAAGCCTTCACCCCTTTCCGCGCCTCATTAAAACCTGTGATAAGCAATGAATCGCAGGCATAACTACCGGTCCGGA
>NZ_LARL01000057.1:0-19863 GCF_000980295.1 Odoribacter sp. N54.MGS-14
GTCATAACTCAATCTGTTTTCTGTTACAAATTTATTCTTTTTATACGTAACTGTCAGATTAAGTCTTGACTATTACAGAACATTGTGAATTTGAAGTATTCTAACACAACGATTAACCGTCTGGATTGGAATGATATGTTCAGTCTGGTATGAAATTTCAGTTATATATACCTTTTACCAAATTTTCCACCAACTCAAAGTATATGAGTATAAGAGTATATAAAGTCAGTATTTTATTACTCCATTACGATAGACAAGAAGTATAAACTTTAAATGTAATTGCCTATGAAGAATAACCATTAAAGAATAAAAAACAAAGAGAGTTCAATAATATATTATAAAATTTGGTGCACTTTTAGGTGTCCTGTTATAAAGAAAATTGGTGCACTTTTGAAGGTGCACCAAAATATAGAAACATTTCATTTTACTTATTGTTAATCGGAGACGAGACATCCCGCCAGTGGTTCCCACCTTATTCCGGTCGGCATACGGGGTGCAGTCAATTTAAGGTTAGTCTTAGCCCACCTTTGGCGAAAGGCGAAAATTTAAGAGGATAAGCGATGGCTTGGGTGTCACTTTCCGGACCATCGTCGAAAACCAATAAGTGACTAAGCATGTAGAAAGCATATGGATTCCGTGTTTGGACCAGGGTTCGATTCCCTGCTGCTCCACGACAAATGCTGATTATCAGCATTTTACAAAAATACACCCAATTTTACACCCAAATTTGTAAAATTGGGTGTTTTTTAATTAATACCTAATTTGAAAGTTGTATATTATTCTTAATGAAAAAAATTAAACTAAATCTTTATCTTTAACTTTTGTCCCGGACGAATGTCTTTGACCTGATTTTCAGAGATTCCGTTCCAGCGCATAATATCCTTATTCGATACTCCCGGATATTTCTTGGCGATAGACCAAAGGTTTTCTCCTTTCCGGACGGTATACAATACAAACTCACCATCGATCGTTTCGACTTTCGGGGCTGAGGCTACGTTATCTTCCTTACCGGTATAAGCAGCCTTATTCTTGTATTGATTGGCTTTTTTCTCAGGTACATACACCACCAATTTTTGCCCCGGCCGGATCGTCATCCGTTTATTGAGGTTGTTCCAGTATTTCAGGTCGGCCAAGCGGACATTGAATTTCATAGCAATAGCTCCGGGTACATCACCACTTTTCACAGTATATACCAAACGGGCCCGTCCGTCCTGTCCCAAAGCCTGTGCATGCACTTTAATCCGGTTTTTAGGATCGGCGGTCCGATCGCTATCGTTGAAATATTTACTGCGGTTACAAGCAAAAATAGAATCCTGATTATCGATAAAACTACCGATATGGTTATAAGGCATCTTCAAAGCGTACGATTTTCCAAAACCGGCAGGAATAACGTCGGCCCGGTACTGAGGGTTCAAATCACGCAATTCTTCAACAGAAAAATCCAGCTTGGCCGCAATTTGCTCGAAATGCAAAGCATCGTTCACCATAATACTGTCACACATCGGCGGCAAGGTTGATTCTATCGGGAAAATACCATGTTCTTTATAATAAGCGAATACATAATTCGCAGCGATAAAAGCGGGCACATATCCCCGGGTCTCTCTAGGCAGATGATAGTATATATCCCAATAATTCTTTTTTCCTCCGGAACGACGAATCGCTTTATTGACATTCCCCGGCCCACAGTTATAAGCAGCTATCACCAGAATCCAGTCTTCATAAATAGCATACAGATCGTTCAGATAGCGAACTGCCGCCTGAGTTGCTTTTACCGGATCACGGCGTTCGTCGACATAGGAATTGATTTCAAGCTTATACATTTTCCCTGTGCCGTACATGAATTGCCATAATCCACAGGCCCCCGCCCTGGATAAAGCTTTCGGATTTAAAGCACTCTCAATTACAGGCAAATATTTCAGTTCCAAAGGCATACACTCTGCATCCAACGCTTCTTCGAAAATGGGGAAATAATATTCACTCCGTCCTAACATATTGGCTACCTGCAACCGTTTTTTCACCGTATACAGTTCGATGTACGTACGGACAATATCGTTGAACGACAATGGAACGGCAGATTGTAAAGAATCCAAACGCAACAGATAAACCGAATCGTTACAGGGAACAATATTTTTACAACTCTCTGCTATACAAAGCGAATCGACATAATAAGTACTATCCCGTTTCCCTGTATACCAGCTCGTATAATAATAATCCAATTTCTCCAGAAAAGATTCCGGAATAGAATCCGTTATAATCTGATTTTCAATTACAGTATCTTGCTCTACCGAAGCAACACTATCTTTAGACACCACATTCACCCCGCATACAGCATGATATAGCAGACAGGATACAGCAAAAAACAAAAAACGTATCATCTCGCGTTAAAAATTAAAAGTTAAAGTCAAACCGATACTTCCTCCGCTAACAGGACTATAGGAAGAAGTAGGTTGTAAATTAAAACTCAGATTATCATCTATCTCAAAATCATAAAAATGCGCATACACCGTGGCATCGATAATATTAATGGCATAAATAGCGGCCATCACAATATAGCACAAATCCCGGTTCCGCTTAAAAGAAGTTTTCCGGTTACTCAACGTATTTTTAAACCAGGTTTGTCCCTGGGATGTTTGCAAATAAGGATCGGTCTCCACATCGAAAGCTTTGGGAATTTTATCCCACGCGGGATTTTGCGGATAAGGCGTATCCGGATCTTTGGCTTTCGCATCCAGATACTGCACCCATTCGACATAAGCATCCCGATACTCCTTGAAACGCTTCTGGTTCCAGGCAATACCATAAATATCGGCAGCCATACCCCCGTACAGGATAGGCACTTTCCACCATTGTCCGTTGTATATCTGTCCCGATCCGGGAAGAAGCATAGCCATAATCGTGGCTTTATGAGGAGAATGAGGTTTCCGGACGATCTTCTCAAAAGCTTTAAGCGTATCGTCGGCAGTTACTAGCTGAGTCACCGAATCTTGCGATAAACTCAATGCTTTCACACTAAGTCCTGCCAGAATGGCTACTATCAAACAAACAATTTTTCTCATTCAATCTTATCCAACAACTCGATGATCTTTTCCAGTTCTGCATCAGACTTAAAGCCTATAATAATTTTTCCTTTCCCGCTTTCATTGCGTTTCAGTTCCACCTTGGTATCGAAACGCCGTGACAGATGTTTTTGCAACTCGATATAATCTCCGATCTCGTTACTCTTCTTCGGTTTATCTTCAACGACCGAAGCCTCTGCAGGTTCTTCCACCTGAGGATGTACCAATTCCCGGACGATCTCTTCCACTTTCCGCACCGAGAAATCATACTCCAGAATCTGTTCGAAGATCATCAGCTGGGTATCCGGGTCCTCTACTCCCAATATCGCCCGTGCATGTCCCATGGAAATTTTTTTATCCCGGACAGCCAATTGAATCTGAGCAGGCAATTTCAATAAACGAAGATAATTGGCAATAGTAGCTCTTTTTTTCCCTACTCTCTCACTCAAGCCATCCTGAGTGAGATTGCATTCATCTATCAAACGCTGGTAACTGATGGCAACCTCGATCGCATTCAGATCTTCACGCTGAATATTCTCGATCAAAGCTAATTCCAGCAGACTATCGTCTTCTGTTTTACGAATATAAGCCGGAATAGTCGACAAGCCGGCTAATTTGGAAGCCCGGAATCTTCTTTCTCCGGCAATAATCTCATATTTCCCTTCTTCGACAGCCCTTACGGTAATGGGTTGTACAATTCCTATCGCTTTAATAGAGGCAGCCAACTCACTCAGAGCCTCCTCGTCAAACTCCGTTCTCGGCTGAAAAGGATTGGGACGGATATCGGCAAGATTCAACTCTTGTATGGCCGATACGACAATCTCTCTGGTCACCGGTTCTTCAGCCGCATCAGCAATCAGGGCTCCCAGCCCCCGTCCTAATACATTTTTTTTTGCCATAACTCTATTTCATTTTGATTATAAATTTACGATTCGATATAAAAAAGGGATACGATCGTAAATCGAAAATCTTCCTTCTGTATTTATTTTAATGTAGATCTACTTTTATTCCAAATTTCTTTTAATCAACTCTTGTGCCAACAACATATAGTCTTCAGATCCACGGCTATTTGCATCGTAGAGGATAGCAGGCTGTCCGAATCCGGGAGCTTCTGCCAGTTTCGTATTCCGGTTGATCAATGTCTTGAACACCATATCCTGAAAATTCTTTCTCACCTCTTCAACCACCTGATTCGACAACCTCAACCGGGCATCGTACATCGTCAACACAAATCCCTCGATCTCCAGATCGGTATTCAACCGTTTCTGAATCAGTTTTATCGTACTCAACAATTTTCCAAGTCCTTCCAAAGCAAAATACTCACATTGCACCGGAATAATCACAGAGTCGGCAGCTGTCAGTGAATTTACGGTAATCAGTCCCAAAGAAGGTGAACAGTCGATCAGAATATAATCGTATTTATCCCTCACCGGTGCAAGCACTTTCTTCATGATATTTTCACGGTCCTCCAGATTCATCATATCTACTTCAGCTCCGACCAGGTTAATGTTAGAAGGTAATAAAGCTAAACGGTCGATCTCAGTCTTCAATGTTGCCTTTTCTGCTTCCAGTCCGTCGACCAGACATTCATAGATGGTCGAATCTCCTAATTTTTGCACGTCATATCCCAATCCAGACGAAGCATTTCCCTGTGGATCTGCATCTACCAACAAAATTTTTTGCTCCAAAACTGCCAGACTGGCAGCAAGATTCACTGAAGTTGTTGTTTTTCCGACACCACCTTTTTGATTTGCAATAGCAATGATCTTAGACATAAATTCCCATTTTATGATATTTGTCGTAAAAGTACAATTAAAAAAATTATCTCTTTGATTTTTGAATACCTTTTTAATAACAAAAACGGCTTTTTTACTAACAATTCATTTTTTCAAACTGACAGTCAGAGATATACAAACCGCCTCACTCTCCGGGATAAACTTATCCCGAAAAACAGAAATTATTACTACTTTTACTCCCGCAAATAGTCGGTACCCTCAATCAGGTATATTTAATCGATAAATCGAGTATTTATGTTATCAGTCATTCAATTTCTACATCCGGTATTTCTATACGGATTACTGTTATTGGTTATACCTGTTCTATTACATTTGTTCAGTTTAAAGCGATATAAAAAAGTCTATTTCAGCAACTTCAACTTTCTGGAAGCTTTACAAAAGCAAAAGAAAAACAGTTCACGTTTAAAAAATTTAGTGTTGTTGTTTCTGCGTCTATTAGCTTTAAGCTGTATCGTCATCGCTTTTGCTACCCCCTATCTCAACCCGGAAGGAAAAGCTTTGCCCGCAACGACCACTCCCCGGATTTTTATCTACGCCGACAATTCTTTCTCGATGACCAATACAGGTTCGCAAGGAAGTCTTTTCGAAGAAGCGAAAAAATATCTTTTCGACATCGTCGATACCTATCCCGCCGGTAGCCGTTTCAGCTTGTTCACCAATGATAAAGTTCTTCCGGTCACAGTGGATAAAGAAAAAATGCTCCAGGCTATCGGGAATCTTAAAATCAGCCCGGCCACTAAACCACTTTCTCAAGTCTATAAAGAAGTAAAAGAATCGGGAGAAAACCAGCCGGGTACGCTATTCCTGATTTCTGATTTCCAGAAAAAGAACTGTGATTTCCAACACATCACCACCGACTCAACCCTGGAATCCGTCTTTCTGATGATGAAACCTGAAAACCGAAGTAATCTCTATATCAAAGAAGTGAACTTCGGGCAAGCCTTCCATAAACAAAATCAATCCGAAACAGTATATATCACCCTGGTCAACACTTCAGACAGGGATTTTCACCATATTCCGCTCACCTTGACGATCAACGGAAAAAAGCGCAGCATCATCCAAACCGATCTCGAAGCCCATAGCGAAAAGAAGGTTGAAATCAGTTATCTGAACACAGCAGAAGACTTTTATAAGGGAACGGTAGAAATCTCCGATTTTCCGGTCCTTTTCGACAATACATTTTATTTTGCCTATCCGGTCAGTGAAAATACCGAAATTCTGTATTTATGGCAACAGGAGGAAAATCCCTATTTTGGAAAACTATTTTCGGATTCCAGCCATTTTAGTTTTATCTCCATTCCTGTCAACCAGGCAGTCCGGCAAAACCTTCCCCGCTACAGCCTGATTATCCTGGACGGTCTGACCGACAGCTCTACGGGTCTGGAAAGCATGTGGGAAGACTATCTGATGAACGGAGGCAATCTATTGGTTCTTCCGGCCTCTTCCTCTCCCGAAGTTCAGAATAAATTCTTACAAAAAATACAAGCTCCCCGCTACGACAAACGGGATACCAATACCGTAATCGCTCATATCGAAACCCAGGCAGCCTTATTCCGGGATGCATTCGAACAACCGGATATTAAAACAATACTCCCTCAAATCCGTCAGTATTACCGGCTTATTTTACCCGCCCATACCGAAATCTTATTATCGGATAAACACTCGGCACCTCTATTGGTATCCCGGCATTACGGCAAAGGAAATCTTTACCTTTCTGCTTTCAACTTTCTGCCCACCGACAGTGATCTGGTATTTCATCCTTTGTTCGTACCACTTTTGGTCAACATGGCTTTTCAGGTCAATACCAGTCTTCATACCTCCTACTTTCTGAATACCACCGCTCCCGTACTTCTGAATACCCGAACGATCCAGACCAACCAACCCCTGCAAATCCGGAACGAAAACCACACCTTTGAATTTATCCCTGAGGTGCGGAAAAATTTCAGTGGCGACCTGCAACTCACCAACGCAACGACCATACAAGAAGCAGGATTATTCGAAGTATACCAGGAAGACCGTCTGGTCGATGTACTGGCCTGGAACTACGACCGTACCGAATCACAAATGGAATTTTGTAAGGAACAGGAACTAAGCCAATATTTTCCCCGAAGCAAGGTGCCAGATATTAAAACAACCTGCTTCGATCACAATAGCGAATTAGTAAAAGAGATTGTTTTACAAGATAATAACAAATACCTCACCGGCTGGTTTATCCTGATCGCTGTATCGGCTTTATTGCTGGAGCAGCTGGTGTGGCGAAAAAAACTGAACTGATGAAGCCCGAAACCCATGCCACTCCGACGGCACAAGACATCATAGCCGAATTAAATGCCCTCGGTAATCCGGATAAAGCCGCACACCTTTCCCGTTTTTTCAAAACCGGGAAAGGTCAATACGGAGAAGGAGATCTTTTCCTAGGAATCACCGTTCCCGAACAAAGAAGCATAGCACTGAAATACCGTAAAGCAACACCTCCGGTCTTAGCCGAGTTGATCTCTTCTCCCTACCATGAAATCCGGCTAACCGGCTTGCTTATCCTGGTAGACCAATTTACTAAAAACAAAGACGAAGCTTTCCGGCAAACCTGCGTCGATTTCTACCTTTCACAAACCCGAAACATCAATAATTGGGATTTGGTAGACCTCACCTGCTACAAGCTTTTGGGAGTATGGTTGACAGATAAAGACCGCGGGATATTGTATGTTTTAGCCCACTCGTCCAATATGTGGGAACAGCGGATAGCTATAGTCAGCTGTATGCATTTTGTCCGGCAAGGAGATTTCCGGGACTGTCTGGCTATTTCGGACCTGCTTCTGAACCACTCCCACGATCTGATCCACAAAGCCGTCGGCTGGTTGCTCCGTGAAACCGGCAAAAAAGACCGTCAGGTATTGAAAGACTTTTTATCTTCCCGTTCCAGCCGGATGCCCCGCACCATGCTCCGCTATGCCATCGAGCACTTTCCGGAAGAAGAACGGAAAAAATACCTGAGTAGTCATTAATTTCTTATCTTTGTCCCGCATTACACATAAAATTATGATCAGTTATTTACAAGTAGATAATCTCAGCAAACGGTTCGGCGAGCAACTGTTATTCGAAAATATATCTTTCGGGATCGGTAAAGGACAAAAAGTAGCCTTGATCGCCAAAAACGGAATGGGTAAATCCACGCTTTTGCGGATTATTGCCGGAAAAGATACCTCGGAGAGCGGGACGGTAATTTTCAGAAACGATATCACAGTGGGTATCCTGGACCAGGATCCGGCTTTAGATCCCGAAAATTCTGTATTCGAAGAAGTATTCCACTCGGATTCTCCTGTGTTAAAGCTGATTAAAGCTTATGAAGAAGCAGTTGCGCACAACCATACCGAAGCTTTAGAAAAACTGATTCCCGAAATGGATATCCATTCGGCCTGGGATTACGACACAACGATCAAGCAAATCCTCTCGGAACTGAAAATCGATACTTATGACAAAAAAATCGGTCAGCTTTCGGGAGGACAGAAAAAAAGAGTCGGCCTGGCCAAAGTATTGATCAGTAATCCGGATTTCTTAATCCTGGACGAACCGACCAACCACCTGGACATCGAAATGACCGAATGGCTCGAGGAATACCTGGGTAAATCGAATGCCACCCTGTTGATGGTCACTCACGACCGGTATTTTCTGGACCGGGTATGCAATCAGATTATCGAAATCGACGAATTCGGTCTGTTTTCTTATTCGGGTAACTATGCTTACTACCTGGAAAAAAGAGAGGAACGGATCGAAAACCGCAATGCCGCCATCGACAAGGCCCGTAACCTGTTACGTACCGAACAGGAATGGATGCGCCGGATGCCTCAGGCCCGTAGTCATAAAGCACAATACCGGATAGACAACTTTTACAAACTCAAAGAAACAGCCTCTCAGAATACGACAGAGAAAAAATTGGAACTGGACATCCAGGGTAAACGACTGGGTAAAAAAATCCTGGAACTCGACCATGTATCTAAAAGCTTCGACGGGCATTGTATACTCCGCGATTTCTCTTATAAATTCGTCAGGGGAGAAAAAATCGGTATTGTCGGGAAAAACGGAGTGGGCAAATCTACGTTCCTGAATATTATTACCCAAAATCTGCAACCGGACAGCGGATCGATTTCGATCGGTGAAACCGTGGTTTACGGCTACTACAAACAATCCGGTATCGCTTTCAATGAAACGGACCGGGTGATCGATATCGTAAAAAACATTGCCGAACGCATCGATCTGGGCAACGGGCGAATTATGTCCGCTTCTCAATTCCTGGAATATTTCATGTTCACCGACAAACAGCAATATTCCCTGGTCGAAAAGTTGAGCGGAGGGGAAAGAAGACGATTGTATTTGCTTACCGTATTGATGGGCAATCCGAATTTCCTGATCCTGGACGAGCCAACCAATGATCTGGATATCATCACGTTGAATATACTGGAAGAGTATCTGAAAGGCTTCAAAGGTTGTCTGTTGATCGTATCCCACGACCGTTTTTTCACCGATAAAGTGGTCGACCGGATTTTTGCTTTCGAAGGGAACGGAATCGTTAAAGATTTCCCCGGTAATTATACCATTTATAAGAATAAAAAAGAAGAAGAAAAAGAACAACTGGAGAAAATTGAAAAAGAAAAGAAAAAAACAGAGCAGCCCCAATCCACTCCGAATAATTCTGTAGAGAAAAAACGCAAACTGAGCTTTAAAGAACGCCAGGAAATGCAACAGCTCGAAACAGAGATGGAACAATTGAACACAGAGAAAACAATCATCGAAACCGCATTAAATTCCGGAAGCCTGTCCCCCGAAGAACTAGTAGCGCAATCCAACCGTATTGCTGAAATAATCGCTATCTTAGACGAAAAAGAAATGAGATGGTTAGAGCTCAGTGAAATCTGATCATCCGGCTTATAGCTTTTTACCTTATTCATATTATGATCCAGGAAACGATTAAAGATTTTCTTCAACAACATCACATCTCCCGGGATGCAGGATTTATATTGGCCGTCAGCGGCGGAGCTGACTCCATATGCATGTTACATGCATTCAAATACCTGAATCTGAAGATGTTGGTTTTGCATTGCAATTTTTCGTTAAGGGGTAAAGAATCGGACATGGACGAACAATTTGTCAAACGTTTCTGTGATAGTTACGGCATCGCTCACAGCGTCAAAAAATTCGATACCCTGAAGTATGCCCGCGAAAACGGACTTAGTGTAGAAATGGCAGCCCGCGAACTCCGTTACACCTGGTTTCGGGAAATGAAAGAAAAGAAAAAGATGGATTACATTGTCGTCGCCCATCATGCCGACGATGTTGCCGAAACCGTTTTGATCAATCTCTGCCGGGGAACAGGTATAAAAGGGCTAACCGGTATAAAATCCATCAACGGAGACATCCTTCGTCCTCTGCTCCCATGTTCGCGGACAGATATACTGAAATACATAGAAGACCACCAATTGGGGTTTCGGACCGATTCCACCAATAATTCACTGGATTATGTGCGTAATAAAATACGCCACCAGATCATCCCGGTCCTCAAAGAAATCAATCCTTCGTTTCTGGATACCATGACCGAAAATTGCGAAACCCTGAAAGAAACAGAAGAAATCTTTCAATACGGCATTCATCGGTTTCAGGAAGAAATTCTGGATTGCGAGGAAGACGAATTATTGATTCATATTTCCAAAACGCTGGCCACACCCGCCCCTTATACTTTTTTATATGAAACCTTGAAACCTTTCGGTTTTAACAAAGTCCAGATCCGTGACATTCTGAATACGCATACAGCTATCCCCGGCAAACAATTCATCGCCGGCCATCATACCCTGGAAAGAGGCAGAATATTCTGGCGGCTTTACGACAACAGCAAATGCTGCCGGACAGTCGCTTCAATTCCAACAACAGGTATTTATACGATCGGAAAACTAAAAGTCGAATTTACGCTCTTCCCCCGTACAGAAGAGTTTGTGATTCCACAGCAACCCGATATCGCTTGTCTGGATGCCGACAAACTCCAATTTCCCCTGCTTATCCGTAATTGGCAAGCCGGAGACTATTTTTGTCCGATCGGGATGAAAAAAAGCAAGAAAAAACTCAGTGATTTTTTCAGAGATCAAAAATTCAGCAGCAAGCAAAAACAGGAATGTTTATTATTGCTTTCGGATGAAAAAATAGCCTGGATTATCGGAAATCGCCCGGACGACCGATTCAAAATCACCTCATTTACCAGTAACATACTACAAATCAGTATTTTATAACAAAATATAAAATTTGATCATAAAATAAAAAGAGGCTTCACAGCCTCTTTTTAAACACACTAACAATAAATTTACTACACTTATAAAGCAATATAATTTCTATATCTCGCGACAAAGATAGGTATTTAAAACGTTTGCACAAATTTTTTCAAAGAAAAAATCAAAAAAAACTTACATTTTTATTTTTTCTCCCTCCATTTTGTAATAATTCCTTGTCTACAAGCGAGATGTTCGAATAAGATTCAGCCGCTCTGAATAATCTTTCCTACTAATTTTTGGGATTCAAAATTTTATTATACATTTGCACACGTTAAAGTTTTTAGGTAATCCATCGAAACGACAGGTTTGTTTGTTCCATCAATTTTTAGGAACCTATTAAAACGAAGTGCATAAATAATAATTCTGAATCTTGGAAGCATGATTAGATAGCAACTTAAGATTATTATCATGAAAATGAAAAAAGTAATTATCGGTTTTATTTTCAGTTTATTTTTGCTGAGCCTTTTATCTTCATGCGCTATCGATCGTAAATGTCCGGCTTATAGTCGGCTGACAGATAGTGCTTTTTTTTATCCATCCTAACGCAAACGTTTGAGTAAATAAAAAACGGACTGTTTTACAGTCCGTAGAGCTCGTATTTTGATTTTTTTACACTAAATAAATAACCAATTTTAAACTAAAAGAAAAAAATGACAAAAATTAAAGTGGGTATCAATGGATTTGGCCGTATCGGCCGTTTGGTATTCCGCGCAGCAATGACCAGAAACGATATTGAAATCGTGGCAATCAACGATCCGAGCGAATTGGATTATTTGGTATATACACTGAAATACGACACCGTACACGGGCGTTTCAACGGAACGATCGAGATCAAAGACGGTGAATTGTATGTCAATGGACGCCACATTCTCGTAACTTCCAGCCGCGAACCGGAAGGTTTGAAGTGGGGAGAAGCCGGAGTAGATTATGTCGTCGAAGCAACAGGTCACTACCTTACCCGTGAAAAAGCGGAAGCTCACCTTCGTGCCGGTGCAAAACGTGTCGTTATGTCGGCACCCGCTAAAGACGATACACCTTTGTTCGTTATGGGGGTAAACCATCAAACTTACGACGGCAACGCAATCGTTTCCAGTGCTTCCTGTACAACCAATTGTCTGGCCCCATTGACCAAGGTCATCCATGAACATTTCGGTATCGTAGAAGGATTGATGACTACCGTACATGCTACGACAGCCAGTCAGCGTACGGTCGATGCTCACTCGAAAAAAGATTGGCGGTTAGGACGTGCCTCAGCCGGCAACATAATCCCTTCCACAACGGGAGCAGCAAAAGCTGTCGGCAAAATCATCCCTGAATTGAACGGCAAACTGACAGGTATGTCTTTCCGCATCCCGACATTGGATATATCTGTCGTAGATGTGACCTTCCGTTTAGCCCAAGAGACGACCTATGAGGAGATCAAAGCGGCAGTAAGAGAGGCCTCCGAAGGAGAACTGAAAGGAATTTTAGGTTATACAGAAGAAGAAGTCGTTTCTTCCGATTTCATAGGAGATGCCCGAACCTGTATATTCGATGCAAAAGCAGGGATCGCCCTTAATAATAAATTTGTAAAACTGATTGCCTGGTATGACAATGAGTGGGGATATTCCAATAAAATGTTAGACCTGATCGCACATATGGCCACTGTAAAAGAAATCAAAAAGGTGAAACATTTGACTTACTGCAATTAGTATTCCTTTCAAATCCTGATTAGCGCCACACTGATCGGCCCAGCTGAGATTCCTGTCCCCATTCATCGGTCAGAACCGAAAGTTCGCCAATCAGAGTTCACAACGAACTCGCTAATCAGGTATTCTGTCCCAACATTACACTTATTCGTAAATCCTTTCAGGATAATGCGTTTCCAATTGAAAATTGAAATCGTTTGAGTTGTTTTTTTCATTTTTTTTCGATATTTACTGAACCATATCAGGAATTTTTTCCGTACTTTTGAAAGGAAATGATAATTTTATAACACTTAAAAACAATAAAAATGGCAAAGATTAAAGTTGGTATCAACGGATTCGGTCGTATCGGCCGTTTGGTTTTCCGCGCAGCTATGACTCGTAACGATATCGAAATCGTAGGAATCAATGACCTGATCGATGTAGACTACATGGTATACATGCTGAAATATGACACGATGCATGGTCGTTTCAACGGAACTGCAGAAGCAAAAGACGGTAAATTGGTTGTCAATGGTCAGGCTATCCGTGTAACTGCTGAAAAAGATCCTGCAAACCTGAAATGGGATGAAGTAGGCGCTGAGTATGTGGTTGAATCAACCGGTCTTTTCCTGACAAAAGAAAAAGCTGAAGCTCACATCAAAGCTGGTGCAAAACGGGTAGTGATGTCTGCACCTTCCAAAGACGATACCCCGATGTTCGTTATGGGTGTCAACAACAAGAAATATGCCGGCGAAACGATCGTTTCAAACGCTTCTTGTACAACCAACTGTCTGGCTCCGCTGACCAAAGTAATCAACGATAAATTCGGTGTTATCGAAGGTTTGATGACCACAGTACACTCAACTACCGCTACTCAGAAAACTGTCGACGGTCCTTCCATGAAAGACTGGAGAGGTGGCCGTGCTGCTGCAGGTAATATTATCCCTTCTTCTACCGGTGCTGCTAAAGCTGTAGGTAAAGTTATTCCCGAACTGAACGGAAAATTGACCGGTATGTCATTCCGTGTTCCGACTCTGGACGTTTCTGTAGTAGACGTGACTTTCCGTTTAGCTAAAGAAGCTTCTTACGATGAAATCAAAGCTGCTATCAAAGAAGCTTCAGAAGGCGAAATGAAAGGTATCCTGGGATACACTGACGAAGATGTCGTTTCTTCTGATTTCTTAGGAGATGCCCGTACTTCTATCTTCGATGCAAAAGCAGGTATTGCTTTGAACAAGAGCTTTGTGAAACTCGTTTCCTGGTATGACAACGAATGGGGGTATTCAAACAAAGTATTGGAATTGATCGCTCATATGGCAACTGTGAAATAATCAGTTTTACTGAAACTAAAAAGCGTCTCGGAAAACGGGACGCTTTTTTATTTTCTCAAAGGAAGTAAAAAACGAAATACCCCTCCCTGGTCTTCCGATAAAAGCGGAGGCAATATTTTCAACTTGCTGAAACAGAAAAAAAGGTTTAAGATGAAGAGTTATTCTTCCATCTAAACCTTTTTCCACAATTGGGACGAATAAATAATAATCTAAAGTTTCGCAAAAAAAGTGACCAGAAAAGGCACACTGAAATCCACTACAAACCCATGGAATATCGCAATAATCACATACTCTTTACCTGAAAATCGGGTAATAACCGGCAAGGTAGTATCCATCGTAGTAGCACCACCGGAACAGATCGGAGCCAATTTTCCGAAGCAACGGACCAGAACAGCAGCTCCCAACAAAGTAATGATCTCACGTATAATATTAGTAGTCAAAGCGATTGTGCCCAATTCCGCCCCTCTATATTCTGTGATAAAAATACTCGACAAGGAATAATAACCGAAACCCGAACCGATAGCCAGACAATCCGTTAAACGGATATCGGTTAAAAGAAAGCTAACCCCTATACTTCCTGCCAACGTGCCGACAATCGTCGCCAAAGGCACCAGTACAATCCGTAGCTGCTGACCTTTCAACGCCGCCCAGGCTTTCCGGTCACTCCCTATACTTATACCCACCAGGAACATCAACCCGTATAAAACATACATACTAAAATCCTGCTGAAGCAATTCCTGAGGCAGAACGTCCCAGCGGGCCAGAATCACTCCAGCCACAAAAAAAGCAACAATAATCAAACTTCCTTTCATTTATTCTGAATCAAAATAACGACTTAGAAATACTCAGGAAACAGAGGACTCGTCTCTCCTCATGAAAAAAAAGCGATATACCACCCAAGCCAGGATCACACTTCCCGATACTCCTCCCAGGGCCAGGATCAAACCTTTCAAACCGATCGTATCCAGATTATTCATAATCTCTCCGTTCGTACCGACAGCAATACCTAATAAGAATAACAATAACCAAATGGCCAGCATAATCCATTTTTGTACCCACCGGAGCTGATAATTTTTCAATAAATACCCGGTGAATACGCCCAGCAACATAATTCCGACAATCTTCAACATAATCCTTTTCTTATAAAACTATCTTTTCATTCGGTTTATAAACTTTACAAACTTTTTCAAATACGTTTCGGGCTACAAAGTTAATACAGAAATTTTCAGTTCCAGCTGTATTCCGGTTTTGTCTCTCTCTTTTTTCCGCTATTTTGCAGGGCAGTGCTGTGGGGAGATAAAGTATATTGATTATTTTTGCCAGTCGTTTTATAGCTTTAAAATCATGAATCATTCTGTTCGAAGTCTTTTACCCTCTTTACTACTGATAGGGATCTATTTCATAGCCGATGAATTTTTCGGAACAGTTACCGGAGTATGGGTCGCCTTTCTTTTAGGAGGAGCCGAGTTTATCTATACCCGAATCCGGGAAAAAGTATATGACAAAATGATCCTCCTCACTACTTTGTTTTTTTGTATCCCGGGTCTGATTTCCATTTGGGCAAACGGTTCGGTACTTTCACAGCTACAACCGGCTATTATTGAAACGGCTTTATGTTTATTGCTAGGATTTTTCGCCTTCTCACATACCGACTTTACCCATACTCTACCTGCCGGTTACCGCAAAAATATCCACCTTTCGGGACCACAACTTCAAAGTATGCGAAAAATGTTGCGGATACTTTTTATCTTCGTCGCCCTACATACCCTACTTGCCTATACAGCCATTCTATTTTTGCCGGAGGACACGGCAAAATTCATCACTACCCCACTCTTATACATTATTTTAGGTACTTATTTTGTCGTACTTTTTATCTATAACCGTCTTTTATTGAGAAAAATGAAAAAAGAAGAATGGTTGCCTATCGTCGACGAGAAAGGAGAAGTTACCGGCCAGGCCCCCCGCAGCATTTGTCATTCGGGATCCCAACTACTCCATCCCGTCGTACATTTACACATTACCAACGATCGCCACGAACTATTCCTGCAAAAAAGAAGTATGAAAAAAGACCTTCTGCCCGGTATGTGGGATACCGCAGTAGGCGGACATATCGGCGTAAATGAGAAAGTCGAAGATGCACTTAAACGGGAGGCTTCCGAAGAATTGGGCATCACAGACTTCGAGGCCCGTTTTCTGGGTAACTACGTTTGGGAAAGTCCCCGCGAACGGGAACTGGTTTTTTCTTTTTTATGTACCCGTTACAACCACATCCACATCGATAACGATGAAGTGGACGAAGGGCGTTTTTGGACTCTGCAAGAATTGGCAGAGGGCATGGAGAAAAATAAGCTGACTCCCAACCTGGTCCACGAATACCGACTATTACTAAAACCCTTGTTTAACCGGTCATAAAATCGACCGTATTATTCTGCGCCCCGGTGGTCCCGATAGCACCGAAAACAGCCGAATAATTCCGTCAAGTCTATATTTAACTATTTTCGATTTGTTTTCTCACCAAGAAGTTCTTTCTTTGTGACACTATGGATGAATCTGTTTTGGATAAGTTAAAGATATTGGCAGAATCTGCCAAATACGATGTATCCTGTGCCTCCAGCGGTACGTCCCGGGGACATAAAGCCGGGGCGATAGGTAGTGCTGCAGGCTGGGGGATTTGTCACAGCTTTGCCGAAGACGGACGTTGTATTTCTTTGTTGAAGATCATGCTGACCAACTATTGCAGGTACGACTGTGCCTACTGCATCAATCGCAGGAGCAACGATATCCCGCGGGCAACACTCTCGGTAACCGAATTGGTCAATCTCACCATTGAATTTTACCGCAGGAATTACATCGAAGGCTTATTCCTGAGTTCAGGAGTCGTCCGCAACCCGGATTATACCATGGAACGCCTGGTACGAATCGTCAAGGATCTACGAACCATCCACCGTTTCAACGGATATATTCATTTAAAAGGAATTCCGGGGGCCAGTCCGGAACTTATCCACGAAGCCGGATTATATGCCGACCGGATGAGTGTCAACATCGAAATACCCAACGAAAAAAGCTTACAGACATTAGCTCCCGAAAAGGATTTCCAAAGCGTATTCACACCGATGCGTCACATCCAGCAAGGCGTATTGGAAAGTGCCGAAGAGCGGAAAAAATACCGGTCGGCTCCCCGTTTTGCCCCTGCGGGACAAAGTACCCAGATGATTATAGGAGCTACTCCGGATTCCGACAAAGATATCCTCCGGTTATCTTCTGCCCTTTATCAGCGACCGACCATGAAAAGGGTATACTATTCGGGATTTGTACCCGTCAATGCTTACGACAACCGTTTACCCCAATTGAAACAACCGCCGCTGGTACGGGAAAACCGACTGTATCAAGCCGATTGGTTATTGCGTTTTTATCAGTTCAAAGTGGATGAAATTGTCGACGACTCTTATCCTGACCTGGACCTTGAAATCGATCCGAAACTGGCCTGGGCACTACGCCATCCTGAAAAATTCCCCGTAGACATCAACCGGGCAGATTATGAGTTATTGCTCCGTATTCCCGGTTTAGGAGTAAAATCGGCGAAAATGATCATTGTCTCCCGTCGCTACGGTAAAATCAATGGTTCGCAATTGAAAAAAATGGGGGTCGTTTTGAAGAAAGCACAATATTTCATTACCTGTAATGAACTTCCCCTACAGACGGTTCAGGAACTCCGGCCCGAGCGGGTACGCCAGTTACTCATTCCACACAAAGGCAAACAGGAAGATCCCCGTCAGCTAAAGATTATCTTCGAATAAAACCGAAAAGCCGATGATTATCTACCAATATGATAAAAGCTTCGACGGACTACTCACCTGTATATTCGAGGCTTATGACCGAAAAATGTTTCCGGATATACTACAGGCCGAAGGAGTTCCCCTTCCTTTATTCCACGAAGAGGTAATTCGGATTATTACCGATGAACGCAAATCCTCCCGGGTATGGAAAGGTCTTGAAAAGAGACTCTCTCCGGCCGGCCTATCCGTTATCACCTCTTGCTGGTTGTCCGAACTTCCGGATACCGACCGCTTACTATTCCGTTATATCCGCAAAGCTATCGACGCTCTCCGCCCGATCGAAATCAACTTCGGAGATCCCGATGTACTCGAAGCCACTCAGATCGCTAAGAAAGTGGGGAACGAACGTCTACGGGTTGTCCAATTCACCCGTTTTCAAAAAACCATCGACGGAACTTATTTTGCCGCCCTCGAACCGATATACAATGTACTGCCTTTGGTTATCGGTCACTTTCAAAACCGATTCGCCGACCAATGCTGGTTGCTGTATGATATCAAACGGGAATACGGTTATTATTACAATCGGCAAAAAGTCGATGAAGTCCGTTTCGAAACCAAAGGAACCCATCTTTTGACCGGCAAACTGGATCAGCAACTGATGGCAGAAGATGAACAACTTTTTCAGCAACTCTGGCGAACCTACTTTAAAACCATCGCCATCAAAGAACGTATCAATCCGAAACTGCACCGCCAAAACCTCCCCGTCCGTTTCTGGAAATACCTCACAGAAAAATAATTCATTCTCCCCTTTTATTATTATGACCGGATAATTACCACTACTCAAATTTAATTTTCACTTATAGTAAATAATTTTTGTGCACCGATCCTGCAAAAAATATAAAATTATTTTGTATTCCCCAAAAAAAGTATTTACTTTGCACTATGAATTCTGAAGCAAACTGCAAAAAATGAAATAGTTGCAAATAAAGAAAACGAACGTTTAATTTGTGTAATCATATAACCATCCCGGGAAGGGGTGGTTTTTTTATTTGCATATAAGGTAATTTTTTGATTCTCAAACGCTAACACATAATTCATCATAATTTATTTTTTTATAAAAATCATCCAATAAAAAACGTTCGCTTTTGTTGGATATCTATAAACTTTTCAATATAGAAATCAGATCTGATTTACATGGGAATTTTCCTATTTTATGTCATTGATATGTTAATCTTATATTTATACAAACCAATAAAAAACTGATTGTACATAGCTAATAAAAAATTAAATAGACAAACAATTAACTTTTAGAAACTAATCACTTTTAAATTTATTTCAGATGAGACAAACAACAAAATTTTATGCAGTTTTATTGTGCGCAGCGTTGGGCTTCTCTACATCAATTCAGTCTTGTAAAGACTATGATGATGATATTGACAGCCTGAATGAACGAATCGATGCTGTAAACAAAAGCCTTGAGGATCTGAAAAAAGATTTCGGAGCTCTTGCTTTTGTCAAAGATGTGAAATGGGACGAATCAACCCGCACACTGACCATCACACCGGCAACCGGTAATCCTGTGACTTATACCATAGCTGATGCCGATACTAAGGATGGAAACACCCAATATACTTTGGAAACAAAAGCAGAGGGTAAAACTGTTACCATTACTTTAAAAAACGATAAAGGCGAAGTTATTTCTGCACCGACAATCACAATGCCTGACACGCCGGCTGAATTTGATGGAACAAAATTGACTATTGGAGAAAAGGGAGCTATTTTATATGATGGCGAACCGACTGGAGCAACTTTACCTCAAGTTACCATTCCGGGAATGACTATCACAGAAATCAAAGATGCTGCCGGTACAGTCATCGGTTACACCATCAAATATGGCGATAACGAACCGGTTAACTTAAAATTGAT